>NZ_JAVRCD010000077.1:20374-34585 GCF_034530895.1 Nostoc sp. DedQUE08 | reverse complement strand
AGAAGTTGGACTTTAATACACATAATCATGATTCTGTCAATGCGTAAGTCCTAGTGTATACCCCAAGTCTCAATACTTGCCGTTTAACCTTTCCCCTTTAACCTTTTCCCCAAACCCAATTCTGAGTTCAAAATCCAAAAACCGAGTACTATTGCCCAAGTCTTGAGTCTATCTTTGTAGTATAGAAAGAAGCACTTTGACCTAAGACTATGCCTTCTTCTGAAAAATCTCTCACTTATCCAACCAGCCATAAGAGCAATCAAGCTGATAATTACCACGGTACTTCAGTTGCAGATCCTTACCGTTGGTTAGAAGATCCTGACTCCGAAGAAACAAGAACTTGGATTGAGGCACAAAATCAAGTTACGTTTGGCTACTTGAGTGAAATTCCTGCTAGAGAAAAAATTAAACAGCGCCTCACCAAACTTTGGGATTATGAAAAATACGGTATTCCTTTTAAAGAAGGCGATCGCTACTTTTATTTCAAAAATGACGGATTGCAAAATCAAAGTGTCCTTTACACCTTGAAAACTCTCGATGACCAACCCCAAGTTTTACTCGATCCCAATAAACTCTCAGAAGATGGCACTGTTGCTCTTTCGGGATTGTCGATTAGCGAGGATAGTAAACTTTTAGCTTATGGTCTATCTTCCTCCGGTTCTGATTGGCAAGAGTGGAAAGTACGCAATGTTGAAACTGGTGAAGACCTCCAAGACCACCTGAAGTGGATTAAATTTTCTGGCGCATCTTGGACACACGATAATCAAGGTTTTTTCTACAGTCGCTACGATGAACCAAATGAAAAAACTCGATTAGAAGATGTCAACTATTATCAAAAGCTCTACTATCATCAACTAGGTAAATCTCAATCAGAAGACGTTTTAATTTATCATCGTCCTGACCAAAAAGAATGGGGTTTTAGTGGTGGCGTTACTGAAGATGGACACTATCTAATAATTTCAATTTGGCTAGGGACTGACTCTAAAAATTTAGTTTTCTTCAAAGATTTAACTAACGCTAATGCGGAAGTTGTAGAACTCATTAACCAATTTGAGGCAGATTATAGCTTTATCGACAATGATGATAGCGTCTTTTATTTTCGCACAGATTTAAACGCACCACGGGGAAGAGTGATTGCAATTGATACCAAAAACCCTGTACCAGAAAATTGGCAAGAAATTATTCCCCAATCAGCAGAAACTTTGGAAAGTGTCGGTATACTTAATAATCAGCTCGTTGCAGATTACCTCAAAGATGCTCACAGTCAAATCCAAATTTATGACCTCAAAGGTGCGTTTATTCGAGAGGTAGAACTACCAGGACTCGGTTCAGCCGGAGGCTTTGGGGGTAAGCGTTATGATACTGAAACTTTTTATAGTTTTACCAGCTTTACCATACCAGGCACTATTTATCGCTACGACATGGTGACAGGAAAAAGTGAGGTTTTCCGTCAACCACAGGTAGATTTTAATCCTGATGAGTACGAGACAAAACAAGTCTTTTATCACAGCAAAGATGGTACTAGAGTACCAATGTTTATTACGCACAAAAAGGGTATTAAATTAGATGGAAATAACCCTACTTATCTCTATGCTTATGGTGGTTTTAATGCCTCAATGACACCTGGTTTTTCTGTGAGTTTGTTGGTGTGGATGGAGATGGGTGGTGTCTATGCTATGGCTAATATCCGTGGTGGTGGAGAATACGGTGAAGAATGGCATCAAGCAGGAATGAAGGATAAAAAGCAGAATGTCTTTGATGACTTTATTGGTGCTGCTGAATGGCTGATTGCTAATAAGTATACTAAAACTGAAAAGCTAGCGATCGCAGGTGGTAGTAACGGCGGTTTATTAGTGGGTGCTTGTATAACGCAACGTCCCGATTTGTTTGGTGCAGCGTTACCAGCAGTCGGCGTCATGGATATGTTGCGGTTCCACAAATTTACCATCGGTTGGGCTTGGACTTCCGAATATGGTTCTGCGGATAATCCAGAAGAGTTTCCGGCGCTGTATGCTTATTCGCCATTACATAACATCAAACCAAACACAGCTTACCCAGCAACCTTAATTACCACAGCCGATCATGACGATCGCGTTGTCCCTGCTCATAGTTTCAAATTTGCTGCGGCTTTGCAAGAGGCTCACGCAGGTGATGCGCCAACGCTAATTAGAATTGAGACAAAAGCAGGACATGGTGCGGGTAAACCCACGGCTAAAATTATCGAAGAAGCCGCCGATAAATGGGCTTTTTTGGTACGTGCTTTAGATGTGAAATTTTAGTAACTTTGTCGGGTGGGCATTGCCTACCCTACGAGACTAAACTAACTACTGCCCTGACTAACTTCTCTGGCTCTACAGGTTTTGTAATGTGAGTTTGAAATCCTACCTGAAGCGCTCTTTGTCGGTCAATTTCTGCGGCATAAGCGGTTAGTGCGATCGCCCGAATATTTCCTCCTTGATTCGGTGGACGAGATCGAATCTGCTGCATCAGCATATAGCCGTCCATCTCAGGCATACCGATGTCACTCACTAGCACGTCAAAACTGAACTGGTCTAAAGCTTGCAAAGCTTCTAAGCCAGAAGCGACGGCTGTCACATTTGCCCCGCTTTGTGACAGCACAAATGCCTGAAATTCACGGGTATCTGGCTCATCATCCACCAGCAAAATTTTAACGCCGTCTAAAGGCACTTCTGCTTCTGTCTGGGTGTAGATTGGCTCGGATGCGTTGAGCTTTGCTCTTGCCTGCTGTATGAGGGGCAATTGGATGATGAAAGTTGCGCCTTGATTCTCACCCGGACTTTCTGCTGTCACCGTGCCCCCGTGCATTTCGACAATTTGCCGCACGATCGCTAGCCCCAATCCTAACCCGCCAAATTTGCGTGTGGTTGAGCCGTCTTCTTGGCGAAAATACTCAAATACATGAGGCAAAAACTGGGGATTGATGCCCTTGCCAGTATCGATTACCCGAATCTGAGCTAGCCCGTCGAGTTGCCGCAGTTTAATGGTCACTTGTCCGCTGTTGGGTGTAAACTTAACCGCATTGGTAAGCAAATTCCACATCACTTGTTGTAAGCGGGCTACATCGCCAGAAATCAAAGCGATCTCAGAGTCAAGATCGAGAGCGATCGCAATATTTTTTGCTTCTGCTGCCAAACGCACCGTTTCCACGGCGGCAGAAATCACAAAAGTCAAACTGACCGGAGCCGCTGTTAAGTTGAGTTTGCCCTGCATGATACGGGAGATGTCGAGCAAATCTTCGATTAGTTGCGTCTGTAGATTGGCATTGCGCTCAATAATTTTCAAGGCTTCAGCTCTACGAGCTTCGCTCAGTTTGCCGTTTTGTAGTAATTGCGTCCAGCCCAAGATCGGGTTGAGAGGCGATCGCAATTCATGGGACAGCACCGCCAAAAATTCATCTTTGATTCGGTTGGCGCGATCGGCTGCCTCTCTTGCGGCTTGTTCTTGCGCCAGCAATCGTTCCCGTTCAGTTTCAGCTTGCTTTTGCTTGGTGATATCACGTGAAATTGCCACAAGTTGGGTCACTTGCCCAGCAGTGTTCCGCACGGGCGTGATGATGCTATCCCACCACTTCGGTGTGCCCTTGTAAGTGGGAAGATAGCCTTGAAAATGGCCTGTATTGCCTGCTTTGGCGGCTGCGATCGCTGTTTTGGCATTTTCATAATCTTCACCTTGCCAAATATCTTGCCAGGAGGTGTTTAGAACGAGCGTCGGATCGTCGACTTCCAATAAACATAACCCGCCTGTGCTGATATAGATAATTTCGCTATCGAGTGTCAAAACTTTAATGCAATCCTTGCTGCTTTCCAGAATGCGTTGCTTTAGCTCCTCACTGTCGCGCAAGGCTGCTTCAGCGCGGGCGCGTTCGATCAGCGGAGCGACACGCGCTGCAACGTTTTCCAGCAACAACATCTCATCCGCCGTCCAATGGCGCGGCTTGTCGGAACTGACTCCGATCGAAGCCACCCAACGCCCTTCACGGACAAACGGTGCAATGACGTAGGATTGCAGATTGATGAGCGTGTAATTGTCGGCGAAATCCTTTGTCCACGGATGTGTGTTCACGTCGTCAATCCCGAACGGTTGACTTGCCGCTGTTTCCCACCATTCCTTCGCACCGAAAAGGGTAAGGTCGTAAGTTCCGGCAAGGTCTGATCCGTCGAGCCGCCAATCGGGTAGAACCGTTACCTGTCTGCCGTCTGGCGTGACATCGAGATAATAGCAGCGATGCCCGTTCAAAAACGTTCCGACTTCGCGCGTGACGATGCGGTTGATTTCCACTGCATCCGTCACCGTGCCGAGTCTTCGGCTTAACTCGGTCAAAAACTCCACTTGCCGTTCGGCTTGAATTTGCTCGGTAACATTCCTGAAATAAACGGTGATGCCGTTTGGGGCGGGGTAGGTGCGAACTTCGTACCAGCGATTATGATCTGGGTAAAACGCGGTAATTGACCCAGCCAGACGATGGTTCCGCCCGCCGTAGGCATCGCGCATGGTGCTCAAGTAGACCTGCGCCAACTCATTGCCAATCAGTCCTGGATACTCTTCCCACAAATTCTTGCCAACTAAATCGCCTGGAGTGCGATCGAGTAGTATTTCGGCAGATGGATTTATATAGGTAAACTGCCAATTCTCATCCAGTGCAAAGAAGGCTTCAGCGATACTCTCCAGAATATTCCGAGTCTGCTCCTCGCTTTGGCGCAAGGCTTGCTCTACCTGTTTGCGCTCAGTGATATCTCGCGTCACGCCTGCCACTGCTTCTACTGCGCCATTTATGTCCAAAAGTGGCACGAAAATATATTCATAGGTGCGTGTGCCGATTGCGCTAGTGTAGGGCGTTTCATCCTTGAGCAGCTGACGCGTGGCGATCGCCTGTTGAATCTGTTGCTGAAGTCGAGTTGCTAAATCGGTTGGATAATCTAGCTCAAAAAAGTTCTTTCCCAAAGCTTCATCCGAAGTTTTCTGCCAAAGATTGAGCAACGCTGGGCTGACATAGGTGAACCTTCCCGCCAAATCAAAGGTGTAAATAAAATCGGGAATTGCCGCAACAAGCGCGTCGAACTTCCGCAGTTGCCGTTCGAGTTCGGTGCGGCTGTCGCGTAATGCTGCTTCAGCACGGGCACGCTCGACGGCTGCCCACGTCTGCTCTGCTGTTTCCTCGACTCGTTTCACCTCGTCTTCCGTCCACTGGCGAGGGTTTGCCTGATGCACCGCCAGCAGAGCGACAAATCGATCTTTCTTAATTAGCGGCACATCAATATGCGCGGCAATATCGATTGATCGATACCTTGCCCGATCGCTGGCTGAGTATTTAGGGTAGTTTGCCACATCAGGAACGATCGCCGTTCGCCCCGCTCGATGATCGTCTGTCAGGTTGCGCCCAAAGTCTTCCAGATGGTACAGCCCGCTCAGTTCGGCAACGCCGTTCGTGTAGTTTTTATGAACGATAACCTCTTTGCCGCTCGGTAACACTTCAATGTAAATAACGCGGTTTGCGCCTAGAAACTCGCCCAGAACAAAGGCAGCGATCGCCTGAATCTCATTAGCGTCAGTCAGCAGGCGTAGCGCATTGGTGAGCTTGACTCGAAACGCATCGGCTTGGGCAGCTTGAGGCAAGGCATCTGTTGATGTGCGCTCCAGCAGATCGGATTCTAGCTGCTGGGCTCGATCTAGTTCTGTTAACAGGATCTGCACAGCCGTTTTTAGGCTGTCCGACCAAGTTTCGATGACCCCTAGTGGCGTTTGCGACCAATCGTGCGATCGCAACAATGCACCGATCTCGCCGCCACCAACAAAGAGGTTTTCAGCCTTGGTGCGATCGCTAGCCCATCCCTGGCGCTGTTGCATTTCCCGTTCTAAAGCCTTAACGATTAAATCATTAAATGATTCGCTACCTTCCTTGAGTTTCCTGGCTTTTGCAAGCAAGTCAGGCGGAAAACAGATTGTTAAGGCTTCGCGTTCCATAGCAATGAGTGTAACCAGATATGGATACCATTTATTGTATTCTGCCCATAGAATAGTACGACTGAGTTTGCTTCCACTCTCCTTATTTGCAATCAGGGGATGAGTTTTAATATTCATAGATGAGTTAAAATTCAATCAATCACTCTAGACAGATATTAACTATGAGATGGGAAGAAGTTTGCGAACACAAACAATTACAAGATTTACCCTTAAAAATTGAATTAAATCCTAAACCAATTAAACGGTAATTGTAGAGAATAGGGAAAAGAGCGATCGCCTAAATTACTTATTTTTAAAATATTTCTTAAAAATATTGATAATTTTTAATTAAAGATTGAAGAAAAATGAACTTTACTTAATTTAAATTATTATCTATTCATAACTAATGCGATATCCAAACTTAACAAAAGGTTAAGCGATAATGGTGAAGGCAAAAAATTATTTACCTTCACCCTCAATACCGTTCGATTAAGGTTTTTTAATGAAAATTCTAGATTATTAAAGACGCGATAAATCACCCTCTCTACGAAGGAATAATTATTGTAGAGACGGCGATTCATCGCGTCTTGTCTTAACCGAACAGTATTACCGCTTTTCTCGATGCAAGCAAGAAGTTTAATATTTTTATCCTTCTTGTGTACTTAAAACGCGACAGCTTGAGCTGTACCAGTCAAATGGATTGTCGTATAAGTTTGTCTTTGCCCTTGGTTGAATTTAGGAATCACAGAAAACAGGTTTGTTGTTGTGATTCCCTTAGTTTCTACTGCGGCTGAGTTGCTTTTTCCAAGGTTTACACGGGGTAAGATCAAAGTAAACACGGTATTGCCAGTATCTACTGTCCTACGGATAGTTACAGTTACGAGTGTACCAATCTCTGTTTCTACAGTACGGATCTGATCGGTACCTTGAAAGTTTAATGTCTGTTGCTTATCTTTATAGGTAAAAAGGGGCTTGCCAGTAAAGCTTGTCGTTGAGTAACTAATGCTGATATTCTTACCTTGAAACTGGTATAAGTTTGGTACTACTTCTGAGGCATTAGCTGATAATACAGGTATTGCTGTTAACAGCATACCTAATGTGAACGATCCAATCAAGTTTCTTGTTTGCATATCTAAAAAAGTTTTTGCTAGTTTGACCGAGATACTTACCCGAATGGGATGACAACAGGTATCAAACCAATTTTAAAAGTAGATATTACTACAATCGTGTAAAAAGAAACACATTGCAATGCTTGTTAATCTATTTGCAATAATTTCTAATATTCTGTAAAAGTTTGATCTGCGAACCTAATAACCCTTGGGTAGTTTTAAAAAATACACCCAGATATGCTATGGGCAAAAAAGTAGTACAGCAATAAGTTTATATATCATCTCCTTTGAGGGGATTTGATTTCATTTTCGTCTTATTCCCTCAATAACTAGCAACTTGAGTTAGATTTAAATTTTGAAATACCCTTTGGGGTTTTATTTTAAAATTGGAAATTTTGTATTGCTTATGAAACGGCGATCGTACATGCTTTTAGGATTTTTCCTCAGCCTTATTTTAACTATCGTGCCAATGGCTGGCAATTTCACTAATGCTGCAACGCCAACAGCAGTCACACCTGTCTCTGCTCTCTCATTCACCCAAGGAGTGCAAAAAACAGTATTAGACAACGGTTTAACGGTATTAACCAAGGAAGTTCATACTGCTCCCGTGGTGAGTGTGCAAGTTTGGTATAAAGTTGGCTCACGCAACGAGGTTAAGGGAGAGAATGGTATTTCTCACCAGCTAGAACATTTAATGTTCAAAGGTACAAATGACCGTCCTGTACAGTTTGGACGGTTGTTTAGTGCTTTGGGTAGCCAGTTCAATGCTTTTACTAGTTATGACGAAACAGCTTACTTTGGCACAGTGCAGCGAGACAAATTAGAAGCACTGCTGACACTAGAAGCCGATCGCATGGAAAATTCCTTAATTGGGCCTGAACAACTCACCAGTGAAAAGCGGGTGGTGATCTCCGAGTTACAGGGATACGAAAATTCCCCAGGTTATCGTCTGAGTCGGGCAGTGATGCGGGCTGCTTTCCCCAATCGAGCTTATGGTTTATCAGTGGGAGGCACAAAAGCCGATGTCGAGAAATTCACGCTGGAGCAGGTACGGAATTATTACCAAACCTACTACAGCCCAGAAAATGCCACGTTGGTGATTACCGGAGATTTTGCCACAAAACCTGCACTCAAAGTTGTCCAAGAAACTTTTGGAAAGTTATCGCAACGACCAAAAAAGAATACGGCAGTTGATAATGCAACCAGAGCACTCGATCGTTTCTTAGCATCTAATTCTATCGCTGACGCTTCCTCGTCTACCCCTGTTGCGAAAAAAGCACCGATTGTCCTCAAGCAACCTGGAAGTACAGCACTATTGCAAGTGGTGTATCCTTTGCCAGATATCAAACATCCTGATGTCCCGGCAATTGATTTGATGGATGCCATTCTTACAGGTGGACGTAGTTCTCGACTTTATCAGGCTTTGGTGGAATCTGGACTCGCTAGTTCAGTGAGTGGTGGTGCTGCTGAACTCATCGAACCGGGTTGGTATGAAATTGATGCTACGGCGGCTCCCGGTCAAGAGTTGGGGAAAATTGCCCAGGTACTCCAGGAATCTTTAACAAAATTGCAAGAGCAGCCTGTTACCTCAGAAGAGTTGAAGCGAGCGAAGACGCAACTGCAAGCCTCGTATATTTTGGGTAATCAAGATATCACGAGTCAAGCTAATCAACTGGGATATAACCAAACGATCGCAGGGGATTATCATTTTATTGAAAGGTATCTGGCTGCGATCGCGAAAGTGACTCCTGCTCAAGTCCAGAAAGCAGCGAAAACTTACCTTAATCCGGCTCAACAAACCATCGGTTTCTTTGAGCCGACTCAACCAGATGGTAAACCAGGAACTTCTAGCGCTGGTTCTAGTCGCACGGTGGAAAATTTCAGCCCTGGTAAGCCTGTAGATCCAGCAGAACTAGCAAAATATTTGCCACCTGCCACATCAGAGACAGATTCAGCTAAACAATTACTACCAGAAGAGTTTACCTTAAAGAATGGTTTGAAGGTTCTGCTGTTGAGCGATCGCAATCTTCCCACTATTAACCTGAGCGGACAAATTGACGCTGGTGCTGAATTTGATGGCAATCAAAAAGCTGGATTAGCGAATCTAACTGCAAGCAACTTAATGAATGGGACACAGACTAAAAATGCTCTGACCCTAGCAAAAACCTTAGAAGACCTGGGAGCCGGTTTGAGCTTCGGTGCTAGCCGTGAGGGAGTTAACGTCAGCGGTGAGGGACTTTCAGCAAATTTGCCAATATTAATTCAAACTCTGGCAGATGTGTTAGAAAACGCCACTTTCCCCGCAGATCAGTTAGAACTAAGTCGCCAAAGGGCATTGACAAGTCTGAAAGTTCAACTGGATGACCCTAGAGGTTTGGGAAGGCAAGTATTCCAACAGGCAATTTACCCTGAAAATCATCCATTCCACAGCTTTCCCACAGCCGATAGTTTAAAGACTATTACTCGTGATGATTTGCTTGGTTTCTACCAGACACACTACCGACCAGATACCACGACGATCGCTTTGGTGGGAGACTTTGATTCAGTTAAGGTAAAAGCTTTGCTAAATGAAGTGTTTGGTAAATGGCAAGCCACAGGTAAGCCACCTGTTCTCAAAATACCAACCGTACCATTTCCGCAAACTTTGACACAACTAAATAAAGTAATTCCCGGTAAAGCTGAGGCTGTCACCTACATCGGCTACAACGGCATCTCTCGGAAAGATCCGCGTTATTATGCGGCACTGGTGCTAAATCAAATTTTGGGTGGTGATACCTTAGCCAGCCGCTTGGGTACGGAAGTGCGCGATCGCCAAGGTTTAACCTACGGTATATATAGTGGTTTTGCCGCCGGGATCAATCCGGGGCCCTTCTTGATTCAAATGCAAACTGCTCCTCTTGATGCCCAAAAAGCGATCGCCAGTACTCTCGCTTTACTAAAACAGTTACGCGAGCAAGGAGTAACTGAAGCTGAATTCAACACAGCAAAACGCTCAATTACCAATAGCTATCCTGTGGATTTAGCTAATCCCAGTGATGTAGCAAGCATCATTTTGGATAATGCTGTTTTAGGGCTTTCACGCTCAGAAATCCGAGAGTTTCCTCGACGGATTGAAGCAGTCACTATGGCTAATATGCAACAGGCAATTGAAGATTTAATTAAGCCAGAAAATCTGGTGATTGTCACCGCTGGGCCTGGAGATAGTGTAACCAAGGGTAGCTAATTATTTCAGATATACCAAGGGACTGGGGACTGGGGACTGGGTGAAAAGTCTTTTTGTGTCTAAGTTTTATCATCTGTTAATGTCCTAATCACCAAGGCTTGTGCTATACATAGCAATCCTATCTGATTGATAAAAATCGCAATAACAAGATCCCCGACTTCTTTAAGAAGTCGGGGATTTGATTGTTTACGAATGATTTAGGATGGCTAATATCACTTCCTGCCTCCTGCCCCTTGCCCCTTGCCCCCTGCCCCCTGCCTCATTCAAATTGAATAAGACACTGGAAAGGACTTTGCATCCTTTGGCTTCACATACACTCGCTGTAGAGGTTCTAACTTTAAGTCATTAAAGCGATCGCGTGTTAAATGCGCCATCACTACTTGCCCGTCATCGAAAGTTAATTCCACCTGAATTTCCCAACCCAAATGTATTAATCGGCTTACTGTTGCAGCCGTAGTCGTACCGTTAGCAGTCTTTTCTAAAATCACATCTTGCGGACGCAAAAAGACTTGTGGGTGTGGCGCATCAAACCCGCTACTTTGAAAAATCTTTGAAGAGCTGGGTAATACATTCACCGGGCCGATGAAGCTCATTACAAATGCGGTGGCGGGATTATCATAAATTTCTGCTGGTGTCCCTACCTGTTCCACACGTCCTTTATTCATCACCACAACCTCATCGGAGACTTCCATTGCTTCTTCTTGGTCGTGGGTGACGAAAACTGTGGTAACATGAACCTCATCATGGAGGCGGCGTAACCATGCCCGTAAATCTTTGCGGACTTTAGCATCAAGTGCGCCAAAGGGTTCATCTAGCAATAAAACTTCCGGTTCTACTGCCAATGCCCTTGCTAAAGCTACCCGTTGTCTTTGACCACCAGAAAGTTGTGATGGATAGCGATCGCCTAATCCAGTCAATTGCACCAATTCGAGTAACTGTTCTACCCGTCCTTTAATCTTCTTTGGCTGTGCCTTACGAATTTCTAAGCCAAAGGCAATATTTTGCTTAACTGTCAGATGCTTGAATAGGGCGTAGTGCTGAAATACAAACCCAATATTTCGCTGTTGCACACTTTGGTATGTAGCGTCCTTACCGGTAAGCAGGATTTTGCCGCTATCTGGCATTTCTAAACCTGAAATTAACCGTAGTAGCGTAGATTTACCCGATCCCGATGGCCCAAGTAATGCAACTAGCGAACCACTCTTAATTTCTAGGCTAACCTCATCAACTGCCTTGAAACTCCCGAATTGTTTGGAGACGTTCTCAACTACTATACCCACTGCTACTATAACCTCTGCAACTAAATCTACAGATCCTTGGTAGGATTACTGTGTCCTACATATACCATACATTGTTATTTATGGATGAACAAGATTTAGCTACCGCAACTGCCACAATCGAGGAAGCTACAATCAGCACCACTGCAATCTAGGGAACTACAATCAGCAGCACCACAATCTAGGGAACCACAATCGGGTGTTATGCTAACGATCTCGACACAATTACAGCCCAAATCAGCACAATCAAAACAGTTAGTATTGTCGCCACTAATAAATGAGGATTTTTGAGCAACTTTACCAGATGCTTGTCGTTGCTGCATATCTGCTTCATCCTCTGTAGATTCTTCTGAGTTTTCGCTATGCATTCGCAAAATTTGATTGGCTTGCTTGCAAGCTTGAAATCGTTCGTGGGAATTAACAAAAGCTGCTTTTAATCCTTCCTTGGCAACTACCCGCTTAATGTATTGAGAGCAAGATTCGCCGCCATATAGTATTCTGTGGGCACAAGCAAAACCTTTGTGCGGAGAAATATGTTTTTGATATCCATTAATTGCGGCAGTACTAAGTTGTCTAGTAAAAGAATCGAATAAGGAAATTTGCATATTTTATAACTGGGGCATTGGGCATTGGCACTAACCAATATTCTTTAGTACTTACGCAAAAGCTCTCTAAAACTCTTATTTTTGTGCGTTCTACCCTGCGGGAAGCCGCTCTGCATCTATGCAGTTCGTTTTTCATGATTTTACGTAAGTCCTGTTCTTCATTCTTCCCAATACTCAATACCAAATACTCAATACCCCAATGCCCCATGCCCAATGCCCAATACTTCGACTCCGCTCAGTACAAGTGCCCAATGCCCAATACTTCGACTCCGCTCAGTACAAGTGCCCCATGCCTAATGCCCAATGCCCAATGCCCCAGGTTCAATTCGTATCGAAACATTAAGGAATATTGCATTTAAGCAGAAACCTAGAGGTAAAGCGCCAAATCACCCAAAAGACCGTGGTAGTATGCTCTCGGTAAATGTGAAGATTGGGAGAAAGACCTTTGACACTACGGGTTGCTGTTATTGGGTCAGGCCCTGCTGGTTCATCTGCCGCAGAAACACTGGCAGCCTCTGGGATTGAAACCTACCTGTTTGAGCGGAAGCTAGACAATGCGAAGCCTTGCGGGGGTGCAATTCCCCTATGTATGGTGAGTGAATTTGACTTACCACCAGAGATTATCGATCGCCGGGTACGGAAGATGAAAATGATTTCGCCTTCCAATCGCGAGGTTGATATCAATCTGATAAATGAAGATGAATATATAGGAATGTGCCGCCGGGAAGTGTTAGATGGCTTTTTGCGCGATCGCGCGGCCAAACTAGGCGCAAATTTAATTAATGCCACTGTTCATAAACTTGATATACCAGGAAACAATACCGATCCCTATACGATTCATTACGTTGACCACACAGATGGTATATCACAGGGTATTGCCAAAACTTTGAAGGTGGATGTAATCATTGGGGCAGATGGGGCTAATTCCCGCGTTGCCAAAGAAATGGACGCTGGGGATTACAATTATGCGATCGCCTTCCAAGAGCGGATTCGCTTACCCGAAGACAAAATGGCCTACTATAACAATCTCGCCGAAATGTATGTCGGTGATGACGTTTCTACCGATTTCTACGCTTGGGTTTTCCCCAAATATGACCACGTAGCTGTCGGTACTGGCACAATGCAGATCAATAAAGCCAGCATCAAACAGTTACAAGCTGGTATCCGCGCTCGTGCATCCGAGAAGCTAGCTGGCGGTAAAATCATCAAAGTTGAAGCCCACCCCATTCCCGAACATCCCCGTCCCCGTCGTGTTGTCGGTCGCATCGCCTTGGTGGGAGATGCTGCTGGTTATGTTACCAAGTCTTCTGGTGAAGGTATTTATTTTGCGGCTAAATCTGGGCGGATGTGTGCCGAAACCATTGTCGAAGCATCTAACAGTGGTAGCCGGATTCCTACAGAAGGCGACCTGAAGGTTTACCTGAAACGTTGGGATAAAAGATACGGACTCACTTACAAGGTGCTGGATATTCTGCAAACCGTATTCTATCGTTCTGACGCCACCCGCGAAGCCTTTGTGGAAATGTGCGATGACCTCGATGTACAACGGCTAACATTTGATAGCTATCTGTATAAGACGGTTGTCCCAGCTAATCCCATCACCCAATTGAAGATTACTGCTAAAACCATTGGTAGTCTAATTCGGGGTAATGCCCTTGCACCTTAATTGAGTGGCACTTCCAACAAAGAAATTACTCAATTTTGTGGGGTGGACATCCTGCACGCTCATGAATCAGGGCGGGCAAGATGCCCACCCCACAATATATGTTTCCGAAGGGTAGCAACTGGCGCAGCCCAGAGAGAAAAAAGAGATTTTACAAGTCACCTTGAAAGGGTTAGTTTTCAATGTTCTAGATAGCACAACTCTTTACTTAGTACAGTTTTGCGTAAAGTGTAGCGTTTTTAATGCAAGCCGACGCATTAACAATGCAAGCCGATGTATTAACAAGGCGGCCGACGCATTAACAATGCAAGCCGACGCATTAACAAGGCGGCCGACGCATTAACAATGCAAGCCGATGTATTAACAAGGCGGC
>NZ_JAVRCD010000077.1:0-20274 GCF_034530895.1 Nostoc sp. DedQUE08 | reverse complement strand
CAAGCCGATGTATTAACAAGGCGGCCGACGCATTAACAATGCAAGCCGATGTATTAACAAGGCGGCCGACGCATTAACAATACAAGCCGATGTATTAACAAGGCGGCCGACGCATTAACAATGCAAGCCGATGTATTAACAAGGCGGCCGACGCATTGTCATTGGAGGGTATTGCCGAATTTAATTCGCTATGAATTAATGAAATGCTGTACTTAGTTAGTAAAGAAGGCAAACCATACAACTACATCGATTCGATAACATTCAGGAATAGTGGATATCTCAGACTGGCAACTGAAGGCGATCGCTCCAATTAAATTACTTTGGTGAGAGTTTTGGCAAACCTCCTCTAATTTGTCACACTTGGGGGGAGATTAAGTATGCTGTATTCTTAACTTCAGCGATAAATTGCTTTTTGAATAAATGCTTAATTTTATTTCTTATTTGTTTTTAGCTCAAGCATCGCCTTCTCCTCCACCTGCACCGCAGGAAATCTTCGTTCCCCAACAAACAAGACCTTTAACAGGATATCTTGACGAAGTACCAGTATTTAATAGTAATAATCCAGAAGTAGTTAAGAGTGAAGGAATTCTGCTTTCTACATTTCCTCCTGAAGGCAAAAAATTCCCCAGCGCCCACCTAAACTTTCCATTTCAGGGAAGGTTTGATTTATTTTCTCACCATATTGCTAGAGCGATTGAGACACCAGATGATTTGCGGACTCTTTATTTGGGAGTGATTGTTTACAATCCTAGCGATCGCTCTGCAACTGTCAATATATTGCAAGCAGCTAGTTATGTGAGTCAACCTGATGCACCTTTTGTCAAACTTCCTCCCATGCTGTCAAATAATTCGGGAAACATTTATGCAGGGCCTGGCGATCGCGTGATGAATGATGTGCTGCGAGTCAGACGACAAGGATGGCCTGCCCAGTTGGTAATTCCACCAAAACAAAGCCGGATGTTAATGAATCATCCAATTCCAGTGCGGACTTTAACGCCGCCATTGAATGGACGTTCTACTTTGTTACGTTTGTATAGCGATCGTCCTGTTTATCTGGCGAACCTAGCCATGTTTGCCAAACCCAATGCCGATGGTAGTGAACGAGCGCCTACTTTAGAAGAATGGGAGAATTTATTAGAAAATGGTGATTTTGCAGGCCCCCGTGAATCGGCTCCCAGTCCTCCAGATAAACTTGCAGGGGCAACAGAAATTTACGGACGGGTAGCGGGAGTAGCTGTTGGCTCTCGTTGGCAAGCACAAGTTACCGACTCTAATAGTTCATACCTGACAATTCCCGAATCAGGACAAGCTTTTTCTTACGGTTTAAGTACCCTTTTAGCTGGCAAAATGGGTACTGGACAAAACCAAACTGCTAAACTCGTAGCGCGTTATCCTGGTACTGCTTACGAAGCTCACGGCAACTACAGCATTGAATACAACATCTCTCTACCATTATTCAACAATACGGATCAGCCGCAAACTATAAATGTACTTTTTCAAACGCCGATTAAAGAAGATGAGTTAAGTAAACCAGGGCTTCGCTTTTTTTCACCACCCGCACCAGCTGTTTTTTTCCGAGGCACTGTTCGTATTCGCTACAATGACGATAATGGCTTACCCAGAACTCAATATTGGCATTTAGTTCAACAACGGGGACAGATGGGAGAACCGCTGGCTCAATTAAAAATATCTCCTGGACAGCGCCGACTGGTAGAAGTGGATTTTCTCTACCCACCTGATGCTACGCCCCCTCAAATGTTGACAATTCAAACTGTAGACCAAAATTAACAATTTAAAATTCCAGAAGTATTGTATGGAATACAAGTCTTGAGTTGAGTGCAATTTCTGATAAAACAGATGTTGTTCTTAATCTACTGGGGCAAAATAGAAAACATGACGATTGAATCCAATTCCTCTAATCTACCAACCCCAGAACCAGGCCCCGAAAACGATTCGCAACCAGATGACTTTGACGGTGGTGCAAATGAGAATAACCTTAATTCAGAAGCACTAGCGACACAACAAGCACTAGCAGCAATTGGGTCTTTGCAATCTTCGCAACATACAACTGCTTTACAACAAGCCCGTTCTGACTTCAAACAACCCATTAGCAAGCAATTCACAGTTAAGCCGAGAGCATTGCTGATTATTTTAATCGCGATCGCCATTACCTTCACTGGGATTATCCTCAATAATTGGATCGTCGGCATTATCGGAACACTGATGGCTTTGCTACTATCCCTGGCGATATTATTGCCTTGGTTGCAAGAAGTTTTAGACGAATGGTTTTCACCCCAAGAACGTACCCTGTTTGTGGCCTTTTTGGGACTAATAGTAGCCATTATCGGCACGATCAGGTTCACAGGTGTAGGCGATCGCTTGCTGCTTTTAGGACGCCAGATTAACTGGGAAACTGCTGGTAGCCTCGCAGAATGGTTTGGCGCTTTGGGGCAAATTCTGATCGCCATCATTGCCGTTTACGTAGCATGGCGACAATATGTTATTTCCAAAGACTTGACAATTCAGCAAAATATGCTGACAGTTCAGCAAAATATCATCACCCAGCAACAGACAATTGATTCCTACTTCCAAGGCGTTTCCGACTTGGTATTAGATGAAGAAGGATTATTAGAAGATTGGCCCCAAGAAAGAGCGATCGCTGAAGGACGCACTGCGGCAATTTTAAGTAGTGTCGATGGTAGTGGGAAAGCGAAAATTCTCCGTTTTTTGTCACGTTCCAAGTTGCTGTCGCCCCTAAAACGCGATCGCTTATTAGGTCGAGCCATTCTTGATGGAACTGGCGGATATGCAGAAGACCGCCTCGAAGGTGTGCGCGTCATCGATTTAGGCGTAATGCTAGCCGCAGCAGACCTTTCTGGTACTGATTTACGTTGGACTGATCTGAGCGAAGCTAATCTTGTCCGCGCCAATCTGAGCGGTTGCGATCTAGTAAAAGCCAACCTCTCCCGCACAATTTTATATGGTGCGAATCTCAATGATGCTGACATCAACGGGATTCGCCTATTCTATGGTGTAGTAGATAAAGCCTCACCCCGCAGTCGCACCCAACCACCAGATTATGAAACCGGCGAACAAACCGGCGCTGTGGTAGAAAATGCCGATTTCAGTAACGTACAACGAATGTCTGAGTCTACACGTAACTACTGTTGCACTTGGGGTGGCGAGAAAACTAGAGGTACTATTCCTGGTGGTTGTGAAGGTATTCCTAATAAGTTGGGAAGATAGTGACAGCAAAATTTAGAATTCAGGAGTAAAACACCCTTTAGGGACTGACAAAAAATAAAATATACAAGCAATATTAACAATTCAAAATTCAAAATTCAAAATTAAAGACATTTTCAGACGGGGATTTAAACCCCGTCTGAAACTGACCGGAGGCGGAGTGGTTTTACTCCTAAATTCTGAATTCAGAATTTAGGAGTAAATAGTTATCCTGGCAAAAGAGTATCATATTGTACAAAAATTATTGACATTGCTTACAAGTATTAATTTGCTTGAAAAAGTTTAGATAAAATGCCAGCATTCTAGAAATTTGATTGCTATATTAGATTAAATAACTATTCTGGCAAGGGTTTAAAAGCTGTGCGGGATGATTTACAGGGATTGGAAATTAGTCAGAACGATCTACAAAAGCTGACTAATTTACCTGTCAATGAGAAACTTATAATCATTACAAATCCTCTCAAGAGATTAGTAAATGTATATATACAAAAACTTCAAAGCTCTGAAGGAGCGACTGTAGTTTTTATTGGATTTTCTACATTTCTTTTTGTCTATATTTTATTCGATCTAATTATTAAAATGTTTGTGACGTGGATAACAATTCCATCATGGATATTATTATTTTTTTTAGGACTTGGGGTTGGCGGTCTGACGCAAAGTATTTTGTATTTTATCTGGAAAAGTAAAAGTAAGCTTGTTAAAGCTAATATGACAAAATCTCTGCAAATCTTGTTAAACGAGGTTAATAGATATAATACTGTTATTAGAGTTATAGATATTAATGACCAAATAGAAGAAGCTGGTAATCCAGAAGTGATTATCAAGGAAAGAGAGGATGTAATCGAAGCGCTTAAACTTACCAAAACTGATTTAGTTCGCGCTTTGAAGACAGAAAGGATTTTGAGAGAAAATAAGAATTTTATCCTCAGTAATACAGAACTATTTGTCAACAATTTAGCAACTTTAACAGCGATGCAAGTAACAGAGGAGGCTACCGAACATGGAAGGTTACTCAATGAAGCATTACAAATTGCATTAGATGTGCAATACGAAATGAAAAGATTACAGACTCAACGTTAAGATAATTTGTAATTAAGTTTTGTAATAGGAATTTAGAAAGCACTCGTAAATTCACTCGGTACTCAGTAAGAGTTAGAGAAAGCGTAGATGCTATTGATAAATCCATAGAGGTTGCTGGGTGAATTGGCTTCCAGTCTGCTAGTAAAATATTCTCAATGGCTTTTTTCCATAATCTTTCCCACGGTTGCAATCCCCGGTCTAACATAAAGAATAATCGTAAAGCGATCGCTTATCCGTATGGACTGGAAAGAAATTAGAGGAAACTGGGTAATCATTCCCCAAAATCCCATAGGTATCGTTCATTTTTTAGGAGGTGCATTTGTCGCCACTGCACCGCACATCACTTATCGCTGGTTGCTCGAACAACTGGCAAGTAAAGGCTACGTTGTAATTGCTACGCCTTTCGTCAATACATTGGATCATACTGCGATCGCCAAATCTGTGCTGTTAAACTTTGACCGCACCCTCGAACGATTGCATGATTCTAGGGCATTACGCAAGCTTTACTTCCCTATTTACGGCGTTGGACACAGTATGGGCTGTAAACTCCACTTGCTGATTGGTAGCCTGTTTAAAGTAGAACGTGCAGGGAATATTTTAATATCCTTCAACAACTACGCCGCTAAAGAAGCTATCCCTCTAGTAGAGCAGTTCAATTCTACTTTGAAAATCGAATTTACCCCTTCGCCGTTGGAAACTAACAAACTTGTCCAAGAACATTACAATGTCCGGCGCAATTTATTAATAAAATTTAGTAATGACACCATCGATCAATCGGCAGCTTTAACCAAAATCTTACAAGAACGTTTTGATGAGATGGTGACAGCACAAACGTTACCAGGAAATCATACAACACCTTTGGGTCAAGATATTAAATGGCAAACGGGAACATCTTTTACCCCCTTTGATGCTTTAGGGCAATGGTTCAAACAAGAAGCATACCGTGACTTAAACCAGTTAAAAAGCAATATTCTTTTATGGCTAAATCCTTTGGGAACACCATAATATTTATGACTGTTAAATAGTCGTAAATTCGAGCGGTAAATAGAAATGAGTTATAGTGCTTTTAATTTGAGTTTAATAAAGACCAAATCCTCAAATCCTTAAGCCTGTTGCTACAACGAAGGGTACTCTCTCTTTCTTTTTAAGAGAGAGGAATCAAAATATATTGCATACATAGATATGTAGCGACTACTTTAAGAGTTCTCCGTTGCGCTAGCGTCTCCCCTTCTCCCAAAGGGAGAGGCTAACGCCAAGAGAGAAGCAAGCAGTATCCGCAAGGTACAATAGCACTATAGCAGCATTTCTATATTGATATTACTAGCTTATTAGCTGACATCATATTTTTATTTTAGATTTTGGCAAAAAATTATTAATGAGTGTTTTCAACAAATTTATATGTTTCAAATACTAATAATTGATGACGACTATTCAATAAAAATACTCCTGAAAAGGATGTTGGAAAAACAGGGTTATGAAGTAGTTACTGCCAGTAGCGGTGAAGAAGGAATAGAAAAGGCACTAGCTTATCGTCCAGCACTAATTATTTGTGATTGGATCATGCCAGGGTTGAATGGTCTGGAAGTTTGCCACCACATTAAGACAGACCCCAAATTTTTCACCACATTTTTTATTTTATTAACATCCTTAGATTCCGTTGCCGATTGCGTCAAAGGTCTAGACGCTGGTGCTGATGATTTTATCTCTAAACCAATTGAGCATAATGAATTACAAGCACGGGTAAGAGCAGGATTACGCCTGCATCAGTTGAGTAGAGATTTGCAGGCTCAAAAGTTGCTTCTAGAATCAGAAATGTCAGAAGCAGCAGAATATGTGCGATCGCTGCTACCTCCTTCTATGGCTGAACCCTTCAATATAAATTTTCGATTCATTCCCTCACGACAACTCGGCGGTGACTGTTTCGATTACTATTGGCTCGATGATGACTATCTGGCAATTTACCTACTCGATACTGCCGGACATGGACTCAAAGCTACTCTTCCTTCTGTTTCAGTGCTGAATTTGCTGCGTTCCCGTGCGCTCAAAGGTCTTGATTACTATCAACCTAGTGATGTATTGAAGGCTTTAAATGACACTTTTCAGATGAATTATCAAAATGATAAATACTTTACGATTTGGTACGGAGTTTACAACCGAATCAACCGCCAGTTAATTTATGCTAGTGCAGGTCATCCACCAGCAGTTTTAGTAACCGGCACATCTCCAAGAAAGTCTGAAGTTCAACTCCTAAAAACCCCTGGTATGCCAGTTGGCATGTTTCCAGAGGCAAAATATGTTGATGGGTTTTGCAATATTGAAAAATTCAGTACCCTTTATATTTTTAGTGATGGCGCTTATGAAATAACTAAATCAGACGGCACACTTTGGAGTTTGGATGCTTTTATTCAGCTACTGGTTAGCTTACAAGGTTCTGTTGATAGCCAACTCGATCGCGTACTCAGTTATTTAATAGCTCTGAACTCCAAAGATGCTTTTGATGATGATTTATCTATTTTGCAAATGAAGTTTGATTAATTACGTATTAGAGACTAAAACCTGATTAAATGCATCTTGGCTGGGAAATATTTCAAATACTTTATCCATATTAGTCAGTTCAAATAATATTCTGACTTGCTCATTAATTGAACAGAGAACAAGCTTAATATCTGCGGCTCGCAAGGTTTTAAAAGCTAATACTAAAGCTCCCAAACCCGAACTATCCATAAACGTTACATCTTTAAAATCAACTAACACAATTTTCGCACCACTTTCTAGAATGTTTGTGATATTTTGTCGAAAGTCTTGTGAAGTTGTGGCATTCAAATTACCACTGAGCTTAATAACTTTTACTTGCTCTCTCATAATTATGTCACTCTGACTTATGTAAATAATACTCTGATTTCGCTATTATAGAACATTTAAAAATGCTTGTAAAATAAAATTTAAGATTAAATATTGATTAATAATTGATAATTAATCGGGATAGAGAAAGATTAATTATAAAAATTTGAATCTATTTTTTTGTAATTAAAAAAATTATTAGCTTAATTATGTATAGTTTTTTTACTATAAATAGACCAACTATAAATCAACCAGCTAAGTAAGTTGTCACGATCGACAACTGGTATATTTAGTTTTGTAAAGATGTTAAAATGACCAATCTATAAGCAGTTCGTTGATTTGATGTTCTATCATGTATGTTGATTTTTGAACGCCGACTTACTTGCATCTTCTCGATTTAAATATATACTTACTTACATACAAGCTGAAGTTACTGCTTTTCAGATTATTTCCCAAAGATTTTTGCAAAACTGAAATTCTCCAATAAATCTCACGATCGTAGCTGTCATTAAGCAATTCAAAATTCCAACAGTCTGAACTACACTTACGTATAGCTAAACCTAGTCCAGCAGCAGCTTTTCCTCCGTGAGTATTTATGATAGTAACTAGGATCTACATTTATTTATGTCCAATTACTTACATAATTGAAAAAATTTACCTCTGGACTACCGCTCTAGAGCCAAAAATTTAGGTTTAAACAGCGCCAAGCAAGCTAGAACCGACACCAAGGCTTTAAAAGAAGTTTTCTCGAAGGCATCGCCTTTGCTATTTTAGTATTCCCAATATCTGTCATTTATCGACAAATAATACAAAAAGTAAAGAGTTATGAATTTGTTACTCCTGTACAGACGCGATTAATCGCGTCTCTACTGCTCACGCCCTCAAACAGGACTCACTTTGGCTCTGTGAAGCAGCTTCTCACCTTGAAGGTAGCCAGTGTAGCGTATTTTGACTGTTTCTCCAGGTTGTGCAGTTCCCTCCAGCAATTGGTGCAGTTGGGGATCGTAAGGTAATTCTGCTCCCACAGGGGCGATCGCTTCTACTCCCCACGCCTGTAACAGCTTTTCTAGGGGTTTCTGCACCAAGGGTACTATTTTGACTGCTGCTAGCTGAGGATTCTCCTGCGCTTTCTGTGCTGCTGTTGGCCATTGCAATAATAAAGACTCCAGCAGTTGCAAACTCGACTGCTGGAGTTCTTGTAGTAATATTTCTCGCTGTTGTTCTAATTGAAGCTGCGAGCGATCGTACTCTCTTCTTAAATCTGTAATTTCTTGTAACAATTCCTGAGTAGGCGCTGTTTTCTCGTGTAATAACTCTACGGTTGAAAAAGTTGCGATTAATTCATTCAATGGCATCTGTAGCACTGGCGAAAGCTTAAGCAGCACATCTACCCGCATCTGCTCTAACTTTCCTTGGCGTAAGCGTAAAAGTTGACGCTCTGAGACACCAGCAGCGCGACTCAGCCCTTTAAAACTAGAAATACCTACCTGTTGCATTAAATCTTGCAACTTTTGAGTATGGGGCATTGGGGATTGGGGCATGGGGCATGGGGCATTGGGCATGGGGCATTGGGCATTGGGAAATAATTGTTATAACTCCTAACTCCTAACTTTTAACTCCTAACTCCCCAGTTCCCAATGCCCTATGCCCTATTCCCTAATTCCTATTCTTCCAGTAAACTTCTCAACATCCAAGCTGTCTTTTCGTGTACTTGCATCCGCTGAGTCAATAAATCGGCGGTAGGTTCGTCGTTAACTTCCTCTATCACCGGGAAAATAGACCGTGCAGTTCTGACTACGGCTTCTTGTCCTTCCACAAGTTCGCGAATCATCTCCACAGCTTTAGGAACTCCGGGAGTTTCTGGAATCGAACTCAGTTTGGCATATTCGCTGTAGGTTCCTGGTGCAGGATAGCCAAGCGCTCTAATTCTTTCGGCTATTAAATCAACTGCTAAGGCTAATTCTGTATACTGGGTTTCAAACATCAAATGCAATGTTTGAAACATCGGCCCCGTTACATTCCAATGGAAGTTATGAGTTTTCAGATACAGTGTATAAGTGTCAGCTAACAGGTGAGATAAACCATCGGCAATTTTAGCCCTACTCGCCTCGTCAATGCCGATATTTACATTTTTGACTGTTACTTTCGATGACATAATTTTCTCCTAATTAGGTTATATGTAATGGGGGATTGGAAATTGGGTATAGGAAAGAGGACTTAGGGACAAGGAGAATTGGGGACAAGGGGAAAGACTTGATTGTAAGTTCTAAACTTTTGTCACCTTGTCCCCCTTGTCTCCTTGTCTCCTCTGCTCCCCTGCTCCTTATTCCCCACTCCCATTTTCTATGCCAAGTGCATCTTCAAAACGCTACGGGGTGCTTTACGAACTCTGGCTAAAACGGTTTCCTTGCCTAAACGCTGGCAAGCTTCATACCGATGGCAACCAGAAAAGCCATAATATTGTCCATCTACTTCTAGGACATCAATAGGTTCTTGCTGCCCAATCTCCGCAATCGATTCCATTAAGGCTTGTACTTTATTTGGATCGTTTGTACGCGGCAATGGCCGTTTTATCTGATTTAATGGAATTTCTTGGACTTTTACCATAAAAAGTTTATCCAACTAATTCTGTTTTTTGTCTCTATATAAATCATAGTCATTATGACTTCGTTTTGCAACTAGTATTTAGGGCAAAATTGGTAATGGTATCATTGGAGCATTCATGCGACAAAAAAACCGCACTACAAAGCAATTGGAAAATCAGCTCCAACGACGCATTAAGGGGCAGAAGACCCTTGAGTACTCGCTATCGCTTCCCTATCAGGTAGCCATGAAATTTTCGTTTTGGCGTTTTCCCCACGCTGTGCTTACAACATTTTGTCTATTGGGACTGACTGCTGCATCAGGGCCTGAGAGCAACATCCAGGATATAGAACTGAAAATTGGAATTGTGCAAAGATTTGGCGCCGAAGCCACAGCCAAGCTGCAACTGGAACCCATAAAAGGCGATCGCTTAAAGCTAAAATTTCAAACGGGCAATAAGCAGCAAATCCTGTTTACTAAGAATCCTGTAAAGCTGGAAACAGTCATGCAAGCTTTACCCCAGTCAGCAGTCGAAGAAGTAGTAGTTTTGGGCACATACCGCACTTTTGAAACTGCGGAAGACAGTGCTAAAAAATGGCGTTCTCAGGGAATGGAAGTGGAAATAGCCCAGCCAGAACGCTGGCAGGTTTGGGCTAAACGAGATGTTTACAGCACCCCTTTACTGCGACGCTTGTTATTACAAAACATCCAAGCTTCTACCCAAGAAAAAGTATACCTTGATACTAAAGTTTTGAAGCAAGTGCCGCGAGTGAGTTGGGTGGTGGATGGTAATCGCTATAGCCCAAATGACTTGGAAATTAGCACTGATAAAAACTTAATTCGGGTAAATAGAACCGAAAAACAAGAGTTTGCTCGTCTTTATGCCGGTCGAATGAATTTGCAGCCAAATGCTTATGGCACATACACTCTCGTTAACCAAGTACCTTTAGAAACTTATTTGCGTGGAGTTGTACCTTACGAAATCGGAACAGATGCACCAAAAGCGGCGCTGGAAGCTCAGGCAATTCTCGCTCGGACTTATGCCTTGAGGAATTTACGTCGGTTTGCCGCAGATAACTATCAGTTGTGTGCTGATACTCATTGCCAAGTTTATTATGGGCTAAAAGGAGCAGCTGCTAAAACAGACCAGGCGATCGCCTCAACTAAGGGTAAAGTACTAACTTATAAAAATGAACTCGTAGACGCCCTGTATTCTTCTACCACTGGTGGCGTCACCGCTTCCTTTAGCGATGTCTGGAATGGCGAAGACCGGCCCTATCTGCGCCCTGTACTGGATGCTCCGACTAATTTTTGGGACTTGTCTAAGCAGAATTTAGCAGATGAAAAGAATTTTCAGAAATTTATTAATACGCAACAAGGATTTAATGAAAGCAAGTGGGATATGTTTCGTTGGCATAAGGAAACGCCTTTAAAAGATATTATCAAGGACTTGCAAAAGTTTTTACAGGTGAAAAACAGTCCCCATGCCAGATTTAAGACAATTCAGGCTATGGCAGTATTGGAGCGCAGCCAGAGTGGACGTATCCTGCAACTTGCGGTTAAAACCGATCGCAGTACCTTTATTTTGCACAAAGACGAAGTTCGCAGTGCTTTTGCCGCTCCTACAAGTACGCTTTTTTACATCGAACCCCTGAACAAAGGCAAACCAGAACTCTGGGGATACGCTTTTATTGGTGGTGGATTAGGACATGGAGTCGGCTTGAGTCAAACTGGCGCTCAAAATTTAGCTAAACTAGGTTGGTCAAGTCCAAAAATTCTCCAATTTTACTATCCTGGTACTCAGATTCAAATTCTCAACAAAGAGACTAAGCTTTAAGCTTATTGGCATTCAAGTTGCATTTTTCGCTAGGAGTCGGGAGTTAAGAAGAGGCAAAAAATAGAGAGGAAACTCCATACTTAAAAAATTAAGCAGGAACACAACATTTACTGCGTTCCTGCCCAACACAAAATTAGACTTTTTTTCAAAGTCGCCTTCAGAGATAAACACGCCATTGCATTGCAAGGGTGTTAACTCTAGATATCCTGTTTGTATTTTGTCAACATTAGTAACTCTTGCAAGAGGTTTATGTTTGAGTTGTTTAACTCTTAGTAAAGGTCTTCTTCTTTGTGAGTTTCGATAGTTAAGTCAGAGGTTGGGTAGGCGACACAAGTCAGTACATATCCTTTCTCTATTTGTTCATCATCTAAGAATGACTGGTCACTCTGATCGACAGTACCCTTGATGATTTTACCTGCACAGGTCGAGCAAGCACCAGCGCGGCAAGAATAAGGCAAGTCAAGACCACCTTCTTCAGCAGCATCTAGAATATAGGTATCGTCATCAACGTCAATTGTTGTGTTAAGTCCTTCAGCCTCGTTGATTAGTGTCACTTTATAACTTGGCATTGAGAAATCCTCTCTTTTACAAACGGCAGTATAAGTTATCTTAAGGCAAAGGTCACGGCTGTTCTGTGGAATTAGCCGTTGGTTCAAATTTGCTTCAATTCTGATACTACGAGAAAAATTAAACGATGTAACTGGAAATTGAACCCGATTAGTAATGAAATTTAGTTACTTAATCCCGATAAGTTTTCTTTATATTATTTTCGACCCTAGCCAGGTTGTGATTAAAAAAAATTATATAAACAAAACGTAAACATGAGTAAGGTTAATGTTACCGAGATTTTGTAGAACTTACGTAGAAGAGATTCACCAGCTCCTTTAAAAAATAGGGCTGTTTCATTTTCTAATCTGATTTAAATGCGCCCGTTATAACAGTAGAGATATTATTTTTATTTTGCCATTTTTTTGTTCATTATTATATTGACAAATGTCTGACATTATGAATAAAAAAGGGGCTTTTCTTCTGAAGTCTTCCTTTTTGAGTACACGTAATTCTATCTAGCTTCAAATAAAGTCTTATTTATCCTTGAGAGGGTAGGACGAATGTTGTAGAGTCTAGACTGGTGAATCCCATGAAGAGAGAATCTGACTATTAGAAGCGTGGGAAGATCGAGAACAGAACTAATGAGGATCATGTATAATTCAGAAGCAGCTTTGGAAAAAGCAAGAGTGCGTGTAGGTTTGGTAGGTACTGGGTATGCGGCAAAGTTACGGGCTGAGGCATTGTTCCACGATCGGCGATCGCACATAGTCGCAGTTGTTGGTCATACAAGAGAAAAAACCGAAACCTTTGCTAGAGACTACCAGATTCAAGTCTTGAGTACTTGGCAAGAGCTAGTAGGGCGTGAAGATATAGACCTAGTAGCGATCTCTACTGTTAATCGAGATCATGGTGCGATCGCTCGTGCAGCACTTAGCAACGGCAAACATGTGATTGTAGAGTATCCTCTTTCGTTGGATGTATTTGAAGCCGAGGAACTGATTGCCTTAGCCAAAGCACAACAAAAACTCCTACACGTTGAACATCTGGAACTTTTGGGTGGTTTGCATCAAGCTTTGAAGCAAAACTTAGACAAAATTGGTGAGGTATTTTATGTTCGCTACAGCACCATCAATCCTCAAAATCCTGCACCCCGCAAATGGACTTATAACCACGAGTTGTTCGGCTTTCCCTTAATTGGTGCCCTGTCTCGCCTACATCGCCTCATCGATTTATTTGGTACAGTATTTAGTGTTAACTGTCATCAGCGATATTGGGAAATAGAACCGGAATACTACCAAACCTGTTTCTGCACTAGTGAACTGTCCTTTAACAGTGGACTTTTAGCCCAAGTCGTGTATGGCAAAGGCGAAAGTATTTGGCAATCAGAGCGGAAGTTTGAAGTTCACGGTGAAAAAGGTGGTTTAATTTTTGATGGTGACACCGGAATATTCGTCCAGCCAGGGGAAACAACACCTATAGAGGTTGGGCCTCGTCGGGGTTTGTTCGCCAAAGATACGAGTATGGTGTTAGACCATCTTTTTGACGGGACTCCTTTGTACGTTACCCCAGAGGAAAGCTTGTATACCCTGCATGTTGCTGATACTGCACAAAGAGCTGCACAGACAGGGTTAACTATGTTTATGAAAGATACTTTAGATAAAAGTTAATGAAAACTGAACTAATTGTTATTTTATCCCAACGAGAAATAGAGAAAATGCGTCAAGCTGGGCGTTTAGCTGCTAAACTTCTCCAGCATCTAGAACCCTTTGTGAAACCAGGGGTTAGCACTCTCGAACTAAATGATGAAGCCGAACGTTGGACGCAAGCGCATGGAGCAAAAAGCGCACCCCTTGGCTATAAGGGTTATCCTAAATCGATTTGCACCAGTGTAAATGAGGTAATTTGTCACGGCATTCCCAACGCCAAGCAAATTCTCAAAGAAGGTGACATCATTAATATTGATGTCACACCGATTGTTGAAGGTTATCACGGCGATACATCCAAGACATTTTTTGTTGGTTCTCCTTCCCCAAAAACGAGAAAGCTGGTAGAGGTGACAGAAGAATGTTTGCGTCTAGGTATTGCTGAAGTTAAGCCTGGGGCACGCATTGGCGATATTGGTGCAGCCATTCAAGAGTATGCTGAAGGACAAGGCTTTTCTGTAGTGCGAGATTTCGTTGGCCACGGCATCAGTAATATTTTCCATACTGCGCCGGATGTTCCCCACTATGGCACACGCGGTAAGGGCAAGCGCCTCAGAGCAGGGATGGTTTTTACCATTGAGCCAATGATTAATGAAGGTACTTACGAAGTCGAAGTTCTGGGCGATAAGTGGACGGCGGTAACGCGCGATCGCAAGCTTTCTGCTCAATGCGAGCATACCTTAGCTGTAACTGAAGATGGGGTTGAAATCCTTACCTTACCTGAAGGCGAGAATTACTGGGCTGTATGATTAATAATTCATAATTCCTAATTATGGGATTTGCAACTTGATTGGGGACTTCTAAGAAATAAATAGACTTCTTGGCATTTGTCGGGGTAAAGGGGAAGGTGGGGTTCCCTCTGGGGATAAGGGTAAAGAAATTCAAAATCCTTTCCCTTTAACATGAGTCCCTTTTCCCTAAGAGTGCAAAAATATATTTTTGCAAGGTCAAATCTGCGACCAGAGCGTATGCAGAAACTCATGCGTTGCGGCGAATTCGGGGCAGAATCCGGGATTTTACTTCTTGCAGGAATGCTGAAATATAGCACAAGCCTTGGTGGTTAGGACATCAACAGACGATAAAACTTAGACACAAAAAGGCTTTTCACCCAGTCCCCAGCGATGCACTGAGCTTGTCGAAGTGTCCCCAGTCCCCAGTCCCTTGCTATAACAATCCGGTTTTGCAAATTGTCGTTAAGAAACTGCTGGCGAAGTTTCCGCAGTGGAGTATCGCTTGCGTGGATGGGGTGCTGGTGAATTAGGAGTAGTGAATCTGTACAATCGAGAAGAGTTTGGGCTTGCTGTTTAATACCCAGATACCCTTGCCTAGAGCGTTACCCGGCAATGTAGTTAACTTGATGACACCTCAATGACGTTTTGGGCAAAGCTTTTATAAGCATCGCCCATTTGTTTAGCCACCGAGTCAGGAAAAACGTGAAAATCCCCAGTTTTGAGAGCTTTTATTATCCCCTCTGCCACAAGTGCAGGTGGCTCTGCAACCTCACTCATTCCTGCCGCATCGCTCATATCCGTGGCAATCGGGCCAGGGTGAACACTTAGCACAAGCGTGTCCTGCTTACTCAATAGTTCTCGTAATGTCTGGGTGATTGAATAGGCCGCAGCTTTTGAGGCACAGTAAGTGGCAGAGTCGGGGAAACCCTTGAGCGAAGCAACAGAATTGATTTGGGCAAACACACCACCTCCATTGGCTTTGAGTACTGGGGCAAACGCCTGAGCCATGTAGATCAATCCATATACATTGATGTTCATCTGAAATTCGAGAGCGGCGATCGCATTCTCAGCTAAGGGAGTTCCAGCTTGAAAGACTCCTGCATTATTGATAACTATTTGCACATCTGGGGCAGTTTGAGCAGCAGCAACAATAGATTGGGGATCGCCTAAATCAACCTGAATTGGTACTACCCGATCGCCATATTGTTCAACCAATGAGGAGACACTGTTGAGCTGACGAACAGCCGCATAGACTTTGGTGGCTCCGTGTTCAATAAACGAATCAACTATCGCCTTGCCGATGCCGCGATTTGCGCCCGTAACCAAAATGGTTTTGTCTTTGATGTCGTAGTTCATTTGGATTTCTCCTTATGGTTTTTCACGATCTGAAAAACCTTGGACAATCGCTCTAAGTTAGGGCAAAGAAATTTAGCTGCTCTCTTGAAGAAAGACTGCGGCTTCCACCGCTCCTTCTAGCATGGTATCATCATGCGAATCTAGCAACACCAATTTTTTAGCCGTCTTGGAAGTTTGTGCTTTTGGACACCTCTTCCCAGGCATTGAAAGTTGTTGTTTCGGGAATGAATATTAGCACCAAAAGGATTATTATTGCTGGGGGAATAGTTTATTTTATGGAAGTCCCTAACTATTACCATTGTTAATGACTTGTCGTATCTTTTCACATATTGGGTATTTACTTACCCCACTCAACCTTACCCAAGCTTTAGATCCGGTGAGTGCAACAAATAGCTGGTTACGAAGGCTTGTACTTGGCATAAAATTTGACCGAGACAATTTTAGATTTTAGATGCAAGGATGCAAGGATTAAACTCAAAATCTGTAATCTAAAAAAGGTTTCAAGCCTCTCCATTTATGGAGAATATTTAAAAAAATCATTATTGAAGCGAAGCCTCTTCTTTAAAGGAGAGGTTAATCCAAAATCGGCGTGACCTCTCAAAAGTTTTCAAACCCCCTCTTAGAGTTTAGTATTTATTAATAGTAGTGTACAAACTATTGCACCAAGCATATAAACCATAGACGTGTCAGCATCTTTTAAAAATAGAAGATAAAACATAGACAACACTACAAAAATCAACACTGTTATTTTCAACATAAAACTTAACAATTTCAACTATAAATACCAAAAAATACATCAAAAATATATCTCACGTTTTTTGAAATTGTTGTTTGCAGAAAATAGTTCAATTTCTAATAATATTTAAGACTTTATACCGTTTCTTTGTAAAGCTGCATATATTTACCCCCCAGCTACGCTGTCCCCCCAAGGCATCGGGGGGACTACAGGGGGGTCTTATTATGTACATCTTCATGCAGAATTAGTATTAGCGTGAAAAAATTATTGAATCGCTATTCTTAATATATTTCTCAAGTGATTATTTACCTGATTGTAATTATGACAGTTTTTTTTGTGGTAGTAACTAATCTAGACAAAAGTACCGATACCAAGTACTTTTATCTGTCTAAGTTAAATCTTGGTCAGAAATATGCCGTCTCTATAGCAATCCGATTTGATTTCTGAATTAATCGTAGGGACTAGGGACTGGGGACTGGGGACTGGGGACTGGGAAGAAGGAATAAAGGTGTACTGAGTTTTTTTCACGCAATCAAATATGAGTCCTATAGCATTATTTATTTTATTCTCTGAAAGTCCCTTAGTTAGATAATCTAGATAGTGTGAGCTTCTTTTTATTTTTTAGCAACCCCTAAATCATTGTGTCTCACTCGTTACATTAAGTTCGTTTTGGAGAAGGTTGTTTCTGTTTTGAAACACTAGGCTGAGAATTTAAAAATGGGGGGATGGGACACTCTAGCGTCATGGCGATCGCTCTGAGTAAATCTGCTTCTGAAGGAGTAACTTTGTTATCTAGTAGTACCGTGTGGGCACAAGCATCAACAATAGCTTGTTTGAGTTTGGGAGTGGCAAGACGCAGGCGCTCAATACTTTTCTTTAGTTCAGTAAAATTACAACTTAATGGCATTTCTGGTTTTTCTTGCTCTCCGGCTTTGGGAAGTCGAAAAACTCCAGAACGAAAAGCATAGGCGATGTCTTCAGTGGACGCATCAGGTTGGGAGTGTCCGACACGAGCAATTACGGACAATATTAATAGACTATCTGGCCAAATCTGTTCGATGGAGGTGAATTCTACGGTTGTAGTAGATGCAGGATTTATACTAGTTTGAAGACGATGCCACAGTATTAATTGCAACACAAAATGCCACAGCGATAAACTTCCCGTAGCTACAACTAAACCGTGGACGCATTTGCATAGCCTTTGGCATTCTTTGGCATTTTGGCGCAATATAGGCACTGCCAAATCCACAAGTGGCAAGCGAATTCTAGGATCTAACTGATTAATTTCGCTACTTAGTTCTAAGGTTTTCTCTACCAAATCAGCAGGCTGTACCTCTCGTAACCAAGCAATTTGACGTTCTTGAATTTGGAGATTTTCTGTATCTAAGGCTAACGCTAAAGCGATCGCTATTGCACTTTGTTGCTCCCGCGCACCCAAACGCAAAGATTCTGGTAACTGCGATAACAGCGCTTGAGCATGGGCAAAATGCTCTGGTGTAACGCTGCCAACTTGATTTACAACCTGTTTTGGTGTGGCACTGTCACCACCAGCAAAGCCCATTGTTAGGGATTCCTGGGAAGGGGAACGCATCTGATTCCGAGATGGCATTGCTGCTAAATTTCTGACGTTCAAACCCCCAACGCGGCGGATACGTTCTGCTAAGGGTGGGTGAGTAGAAAACATATCTTCCCAGAAAGAGGGGTTGAGGGCATTGCCAAAAAACATGTGGCTAGAGGCTTCTGCTCCGGGCGATATTAACCGTGAATCCATCTGTTGGAGTTTTTGGAAGACTCCGGTAAGTCCATTGGGGTTGCGAGTGAACTGTACGGCTGAAGCATCAGCGAGAAATTCGCGTTGGCGAGAGACGGCGGCTTTAATCAAGCGTCCGCAAAGTAATCCGATACCGCCAATAGCCATTAGTGCCAAACCAAACGCCCAGATAGGTAAACCCTTGTCTTCCTTTCCTAAGCGGAAGCTATCGCGAAGCCGCCACAGCAATTCCCCGGTTAAATAAATGAACAAAATCCCATGCAGTAGTCCCACTAAACGCAAATTTAGCCGCATATCTCCATTGAGAATATGACTAAATTCGTGGCCGATGACTCCTTGTAACTCATCCCGGCTCAAGTTTTCCAAAGTTCCACGGGTAACTCCGATTACAGCATCATTGGGCGAAAATCCGGCAGCAAAGGCATTAATGCTGGTTTCTCTGTCGAGGAGATAAACTTGTGGGACAGAAATACCAGAAGCGATCGCCATTTCCTCGACAATATTTAATAGTTGTCGCCCTTGTTCGTCAGCCATTTCTGGTAGCAGAAGTCTTCCTCCTAACTCTTGGGCAATGACGCTTCCGCCTTGACGGAGACAGGCAATTTTGTACAGACTTCCCACTGCGATCGCAACTATTGTAATCCCAGCTACGTAGAGAAATAACCCTGGATGCCACCAAACACGAGGAGCCATGCGAAACAGAAATAAACTGGCAATATAAATTGCCATAATCATGACTGCGATCGACAGGGAAAATAACCCGATTAATTGTTGCGTATTTTGGCGTGCCCGATCCTGATGTTCAAAGAAGTTCATAGACACCTAAAAAGATACGCGTGGAGCATTTCTTATTTCTGGGGTAGCTTCAGGAAGCAATTCTGCAACAGTAAAGTTAAATGTATTTGCCACCAAGTTGCTGGGGAAAGATTCGCTCTTGGTGTTGTAAAGTGTCACCGCGTCATTAAAAGCCTGACGGGCAAAAGCAATCCGGTTTTCAGTGGAAGATAATTCTTCCATTACCTGAGTCATGGCGCGATCGGCTTTCAATTCTGGATAAGATTCTGAAAGTACCATCAACCGACTTAACGCACCCGTCAGCGCCCCTTCAGCATTGCCCAACTGTTGCATCGCTTGGGGATCGCCAGGATTTTGTACCGCACGACTGCTAGCATTAATTGCAGAATTCCGAGCGGCAATAACTGCTTCTAAGGTTTCTCGCTCATGTTTCATATACCCTTTGGCAGTTTCCACCAAGTTGGGAATTAAATCATAGCGGCGCTGTAATTGAACATCGATTTGAGAGTAAGCATTTTTGTAACGGTTGCGATACTTAACTAAATCGTTGTAGGCATTAATGATAATTACAGCAACAATGGCAACTAAAGCAACAGAAAATATTAAAAGCCCCATATTTTTAGATTATTTCCATCAGGTACTTACTTTTTTGCAGATTTACCAAACACGGTAATCCTGATATCCAGCAAAATTAGTGTGGATATAAAGATGAGTCTACTTGTAGCAAGTTGGCTTCGTCGTCTGTAGAATTAGTTACGCAAGTTTACTGATGTAAGATTTTTAAATAACCGCAGAGGCGCAGAGAACGCAGAGTGCCAAACTATTTGTGAACTCTAAGTATTTAAGCATAAATAAATTAAAGTTTGTAAGCTCAACCACATCTAGTTTGCATAATCTGAAATTGTACATTTCTTGTGGGGTGGGCGTCTCGCCATTGGTGTCAAGTTAAGGCAGAAGCCCAAATGTCAAAGGTATGTTCATCGAATTCGGGCGGTCGTTTATTGAATTCGGGCGGTCGTTTATTGAATTCGGGCGATCGTTTGTTGAAT
>NZ_JAVRCD010000076.1:0-35561 GCF_034530895.1 Nostoc sp. DedQUE08 | reverse complement strand
CCCAATGCCCAATGCCCAATGCCCAATGCCCAATGCCCAATGCCCAATGCCCAATCCCCAATCCCCAATTCCCAATTTAACGAGAACTCCCCTTCAATATCAGATTTGAGTCCCAAGTATAGAAGCCAATTTGATTAGGAACCCTAGCGAATCTACCTGTACGATAGCCTCTAGATAGTTCATTTAGCACCTTATTTTTGATCTCTCTAATTTGCTGAGAATCTAGTTCTCCATAAATTCCAGCGATGACTTCAGCCACGCTGAAAACTTTACCTGAATTTTGTTTTAACAGAGAGGTGAGGGCATCAATTAAGAATTGACCCTCAAAGGCTTTGAGCATCGGTACTGTTTTTGTCGGAGGAACGAAAGGCTTCTTATTTTTGTTCTTGATATTCCTAGAAGCACCATTGCGATTACTTGGGGCTACTAAACTTAAATCCAAAGTATAACAACCTGGCTCATCGGGAATAGTTACCCAGTAATTCCTTTCTCTGCCTTGGGTGAGGGAAGATTGCACTCTACCTTTAACTACTTTGAATAGATTGGAATCTAACTCTCCATAAAGCGATCGCACGATAAAATCGATATGACAAACAGTACCTATCTGTTCTTGCAATAGCTGTTTTATGGCTTCCATTCGCGAGATAGCGTGCTGATACTGAGGTAGCATCGGAATTTCCACTACCTTCGTTGAACTATCGTTGTTCTCTGGAGCGATCTTTGGATCTGTTGATGTCGTTTGAGATTGACTCTCTTTTGTATCAACAGCAGAAAAAGAATTATTTATCTCAACCCGATCTGAGTCTTTTTCTACTAACTCTAAAGACTCCACCAAGTTGATTTTGTCGATGTCATCAAGGGGTGATAAAAACCGCAGAGAACTTTCCCCAGAAAGATTTGAGGTTTCATCAGCCGCCGTTAATCTTGATATCTGCTTGTTGGTATCAGAAGAAGACCAGTTAGACAACAACGCTTCTACATGATCGAGCTGCGATCGCGCCTGCACAAAGAGGCGTTCATACTCTTCTGTAAGGCGAGCATAATAGTCTCGTAATTCCAACAGTGGTGAGAAAAAGTTTTCTGGAGGCGGTTCTAATTGTCCATTTTGAGTCATAGGGCTTTAATCAATTTAAATCGATGTCACTTTTATAAGACATTGCTCTCGGTTTTGCCTTGTGAGATGCTGGCTGGGATTTCTTAGGCGGTTGGGGAGGGCGACATCTCTCACAATATAAAGGTCGAGGGCCGAAAGTCTCACGTTTTGTCAGATCGTTACACTCTTTACAGACAAACTGGAAAACACGAGTATGAATCTGTCTTTTGTGCGCCCTGACAGTATATTCTCTAACATCAATGAATTTACTTGCCATAATCAGGAATTGTGAATTGCCGACGTTATCAATGTCCTATCAATATAGCTATTCAAGCAAATCAAACCGCATCAGTGTGTGTTTATGTAGAAGTTTTATTCAAATCAGTGAATTTGACATCTAGACATAAAGTGCAAATGAGCAATTTGAGATTTAGCCGTTGACTATATCTCTCAGCATATAATTGGTGATGAGCAAACACTACTATCATTCTTTAGGCGCAGCAATTTACATTGCCATTGCCCCGATTAGAAAAATGGATCGGGAAAGTCCAGGATTATTTACTTCCAGTACTATTGATTGGCAAAGGGCGCGATCGCCAGTGTCTCTAATAGCCCATCATAAAATTACCCCACTCCTAACCCCTCTTCTTCATGCTAGATGGGTAATGCTTAATGAAGCCATTCCTGTCTAAAGAACAACCGCCTCCTGTTTAGGAGACGGCGATCGTTGTTAATCAAAGTATGATTCCAATAAGTTTGATCCCTCTATTAGTAGTATGTCAAGTCAACTTCACGGGGTCAATAACTTTGTAGTCAGAGCTTTAGCCCTTTGTTAAGCGCTCAAGCGCTTATTATTAACCCATGAATTTCAACTTAACAGACTACTGCTGACTGGGAGTAGCAGGTTGTGATTGAGGTTGTTGGCGTAAACGACGCAAAGAGTCCCGCAATTTATTCTGGCTAGCGTTATCTCTTCGCCGCCGCCGATTTGTGGTTGTTTGTGGCTTTTGTGATGAATCGGTAGTCGTTTGCTCGCGCTGGATGCGGCGTAGGGACTCTCTTGCAGTTCCTTGAGTACGAGTTGTTCTAGCTTCAGATGATGAGTTTCTCGCAGGACTTTCTGCTCTTTGAGGTTCCAGTCGCCGACTAAATCCAGATATTGCTGGTCTTGATGGGGGTGCCAACTCTCTGCGCCTACGTCTTGGAGTTTCCTGTGTAAAGTTAGCAGCCGTTGTTTGCTGGCTTCTCTGTGTCTCTTGTGCTTGTCTTTGTGTTCTCCGTTCTTGAACTTGGCGCGATCGCCGTGAGCCTTTGATGGCATATTCAGTGGCTATAGATACCCCTTGTCTACCACCTTCTGTGGGTTTTAATTTCCAGTCACGCGCTTGTCTCTTGGTTTCTTCATCCAAGTCGCGGTTTCCACTAGAGCGAGCAATCCGCACATTAGTAACATTACCTTGTGCATCAGTATCTACAGCTACTTCTACTCTGCCTTCAACTCCTCGCCGTCTTGCTGCCTCTGGATATTTGGCATTACATTCGCGGCAGGCTGCACGACCATTACCATTACCTGAACTGTTAATTTTTGGAGTTGTAGGCGCTGTTGCTACTGTGGGACGGTTTCCTGTTCCACTACCAATTCCACTACCAGTGCCACTACCGATGCCACTGCCTCTGCCACTACCAATTCCACTACCGATGCCACTGCCTGTGCCACTACCAATGCCGCTACCAGTGCCACTGCCTGTGCCACTGCCAATGCCACCGCCGGTGCCAGTGCCAGTACCTCCGCCAGGGCCAGTACCGCTATTTGTACCTACAGCAATACCACTACCTGAGCCTAAACCAACACCAGATCCGCCGCCGCCGCCACCGCCACCGCCACCACCTGGTGAACTTGCTTTGGAATCTTCAGACGGAGCTGATTGGGGAATGGATGATGCAGATTTCACAGGTACTTCTGGTACCGCTCGTGGAATAGGTGCAGATTTCACAGCAACTTTCGGCTCGATCGGAATTGCTTTTGGCGGCGTATCTATCGCCTGTGGCTTCTGAGGGACTGCTGTAATCTGTTCAAATTTTTCTACTGGTGGAGTTTCTATAGGCTGTTTTTGGACAATCTCTGGTTCTTTATTTATTTCTTTTGGAATCTCTGCAATTGGTTTTTCTGGTTCCGCAGTCGGAGCATCCACGAGCGCCAACTCTATTGGTTCTTCTTCTCCTGTAGGTACTCTGGTCAAATAATTACTTATGCCAGAAGACAGTACGCCGATATGCAGCGCCAGTGAACCTATCAGACTGTAAGTCAGAAAAGACTTGAGAGCCTCAACTTCTTTGGAACGTTGCTCGACAGTAATGCCAGAAAAGCTCATAGCTATTGCTACCTATTCTCACTAATTTAGCTATCTTAGAATGCAAGGTTACAAATATCAAGTAAAAATTCAAATTAATTGCGATCGCTTTACAGAATCCTGGACTAGGATAAACATCTTTTTAAACCACCAATATCATGCTTTTTGGACAAAATTAACTTTTATTGCAATTAAATTAAATTAATTTATGTAAAACAAACGAACAAGTAAATAAAAATCATGATCGTTTCATTTGAAAAATTTCTCATTATATCTTATATTTTGTTGAGAATAAGTTTCATCTTTTCTCTAGATTCTGGTAGTCTAATTTTGTATTGTGGATGACGTTATAGAGGCACTACATGGAAATTCAGAATTTATTTGCAGCAGGTGGTATCGTCATGTGGCCCCTGTTGGCGTTTTCGGTAGTAGGTGTGGCACTGATTGTCGAGCGGATTAGATTTTGGGTAAGAATCAATCAGCGTCAAAACCGGGTGGTGCGAGATGTTTTGAATCTCTACCGTCTCGATAATATTGTCGGTGCAATGGATAAACTTCAGAAAAACGCAGATTTGCCACTCGCTCGGATTTTTCTGGCGGCTTTAGAATTAGAAGAGCCAAACCCGGAGGAGTTTCGTTTGGCGTTAGAAAGCGAATCACAGGCTGAAATACCTGTGTTAAAACGTTTCCAAAACCTTTTTGAGACAATCATTAGTCTGGCACCACTGTTAGGTCTTCTCGGCACAGTATTAGGATTGATAGCTTCTTTTGCTTCCCTAAATCTTGGTGATGTGGGAGGTAGCAAAACGGCAAGTGTTACGGCTGGGATTAGTGAGGCTCTAGTATCAACTGCATCAGGATTGATCGTTGCTATATTCATACTCATGTTTGCCAATACCTTCCGGGGATTGTACCAACGGCAAATTGCACTAATTCAGGAGTATGGGGGACAGCTAGAATTACTTTACCGCCGTCGCTATGAACGAGGAGAAAAAACCTATGCGTCTACCAGATGAACCAGAACTTCCGCTCCAGATCAACATCGTGCCGATGATTGACGTGATTTTTGCAATTTTGACATTTTTCATCATGTCAACTCTGTTTTTAACACGTTCGGAAGGTTTGCCAGTCAATTTACCGAAGGCCGCCACAGCTAAACAACAGCAAGTTCCCACTAAAATTACCATTACGGTAGATGAAAAAGAACAGGTAAGCCTGAACCGTAAACCAATTGCAGTTGATGATTTAACAGCGCAAGTGCGGACTTTAGTTGGTTCTAACCCGGAAGTATTAGTGATTATTAATGCTGATGAAAAAGTTGATTATGGCCGGGTGGTAGCGGTAATGGATCGGGTACGTCAGGTTCCGGGAGCTAAATTAGCGATCGCTACCCAAAGAGAGTAAATAGATATATTAGGCATCAGAAGTTCAGAGAGTCAGGAAAATTCTATATTCTGACTCCTAACTCCTTCTTGTCTAATAAACATCTCTAGCAATTATGCGTTGTCCAAAATCCTTGTTATACACAATTCATTAATTTTGCCTAGCTAATTTTCACCAAATATTTAATTCTAACAGCAGTAACTTTTATTAACGTGAGTTCGACAAGCCCTTTTTTGACCTCTCCCTCAACCCCTCTTAGACACCCCTACCGTGATACACAAGTCGAATTACCCCCCTTAATCCCCCCGATGTATTGGGAGGAAACCGGAAAATCTAGTTCCCTCCCCAATACATACGGGGAGGGTTAGGGTGGGGTAATTCGAGGACTAGTAGCGATTCGATAACTTGTGTATACACCGTAGCTTGGACACCCAGAGGGGAGCCAAAACCCTAATTTCTCGTTGCTCCTCCCTTTCTCCGTGGGAGAGGGAGGTTGTCCGGGAGAGGTTCATCGAACTCACGTTTTATTAATGTAGGTTTTGCTAAGGTTAAGTTTCAGCCGAATGCTTCCATTCTAGTATCTAGAATCACGACATAATCCAAACTGACTTGATAAATTGCTAATTACACGAACAAAATAAGGCATAGCAAATTTATACAAGCAGGTAGATTATCTGATGACTATTCCAGAGTCAATTAAAAAATTCATTACATGGATACAAGGTTTTGATCGTCGTGTTTTACACAATGAAGATGACGTAAAAGAAAAGTTAATTTTGCCCATGTTCCGCTATCTCTACTATCCAGAGATATGTCATTGTGAATACTCTTTGAAAACATATCAATCAGAAACACACACCAAAAATCCAGAAATTGCTCAGATATATTTTGCCACAGATGATGTTAAAAAACAAAATACAGATACATCACTCATTTTTGTAAAAACGATAGAACCGCATAAAACTAAGTTAAATAAAGCTATTGAGCAAGCTAAATTTTATAGTAATCATTTTAATACACTATTTTTTATTGTCACTAATGGATATGAAATTAAGGTTTTCCAGCGCCTAGATTATAATCGAGAAGAATTAGTATTCGATCTAAATATAGATGCCTTTAAAAATAACGATATCGTCTCAAAGTTTTATAATAAACTAAATTTTGATGTAGTTAAAAATATTGATAAAAATATAACCGATATTTTTACATATTCTAAATGTAACTTAATAGAAAAATTAATTATACGCCATCCAGATTTACAGTATTTTTTAGAAAAATGTGATTTTGAGCCTTCTATAACACTAGAAGGCTGCCACTTAGTTGTTGTTAAACCAAAAGTAGCGATCGCCTGTAATTTACCCAAAGCTTTTGGAGAAGGTAATTGTCAAATAGAATTCAGTAGTATTCTTTTTAAAGGTTTAAAAATTCGCTTAAATCATCAAGATATTTTAGGTCATTTAATGACTGGATTGCACACTCAACCAGATTGGGGATGTCGTCGTTTTTTGAAACAGATAGATAAAGATAGTTTTACAGTAAATTTGGGTCAAATAACAGTCATTTTATCCAACTTAGAAGCAATAGACTTGTGTTTGTGTATTGATGAAGTTTGCCAAAAATATAAAAACTCAATAATTGAATTTGAGAATGCTTTAGAAACATGGGATTTTGAATCTATCAAATTTTCAGAAGTTCGTGGTTTTATACTTTTTTCTGTTCGGCAAGAATTATGGGAGTTAATGCGGCAGTTTTTTAAAGAATTTGATTATAAGAAAGGCAAGTCAGAATGGCATCTATTTCATAGAAAAAATCTCTCAATTCGAGTGAGTAAAGGAATTCGCAATCGTGCATTTATCTTCCCAAAATTTAACAGAGATTTCTCTTTATTACCTAGTAATCAAATTGATATAATCTACGAGATAAATAATATTAATTTACAATCTATAGAAAAAGCTAAATTTAGCTTCTGGCAGCAAGATATTGGAGTAAGAGGAACTTGGACAGCTAGATATACCAAACAATGGTTATTAGATAAATATATTCCCAAAGTTATTAATTATTACTCTAACAAATCTCAATTATCTGAATCTGAATTGCTAGCAAAAATAACAAATTACAGAAATGAACGTGTGCTGATTAAAGAAATTGATAATATTAAAGATTTAGTACCTTATCTTCGTGACATCCAATCTTGGCTACATATCTATGTGGAAAATATTGCGGCTTTGCTATTGAAGCCATATTACCAAGCCTATACAAATTTAGTGCGTAACACAGATTCTTCCATAACAGGCATAGACTATATTTTTGGAAATTTGCAAAGAGTTGAGTGGAAAAATACGCCAGAAGAAAATTATAGCAATTCCACAGACTGGAAAAACTTGACTTTTAAATATGCTATAGATTGCTTAGATCGGCAAGTAATAAGAATAAATAATAGTGAATACGAGAATAGTTTCAAAGCAGATTTAATCACTCGGATATTTATTTGGATTATAGAAAATGGTAAAATATCTTTTTCACAAGCTCAGTTAAATGCTGCTAAACAGGCTTTAATACCAATTTGGGAACAAAGCCGCTTTGAAATGCGCTATATTTATCCTAATCAATAAAATTACATAATCTGCTGTAAATCTAACACAAACCCAGGCAATACATTTTCTCCTGATAAATTAGTAGGATTGTCTAATATCTCTACATCTTTACCTGGACGATAAATTTCCACTCGCTTGTTTTTCCGGTCAATTAACCAGCCTAATTGAGTGCCATTTTCGATATACTCCTGCATTTTCTCTTGCAATTCTTTCAAGGAATCAGTACGAGAACGCAACTCTACTACAAAATCAGGACAAATAGGGGCAAATTTTTCTTGTTGTTCAGGTGTTAAAGCATTCCACCGCTCAATTTTTACCCAAGAAGCATTAGGAGAACGTTCTGCACCATTAGGTAGGGTGAAACCAGTTGAAGAATCAAAACCTTTGCCTAATTTAGTTTGTTTATTCCAGATTCCTAACTCAACAACCATATCAAAATTACGGTTGCCAGTATCACTACCTGTAGGTGGCATAATTAATAATTCCCCTGATGCTGTACGCTCAAATCGATAATCGCGGTTTTTCTGGCACATCTGGAAAAATTGCTCATCAGTCAAGTCAATTTTCAATTTGAGTGTAGAAGGGAAAGTGGTTGTCGTAGCGTTCATAGGCTATTGTGAGCATCTTAGTTTCTATTTTAGTAGTTTCAAGCGATCGCATGATGAGATGATGGAGAGCGATCGCACTTTACCTATTAAATAAATTTGTCTGCCCATTCGGTGTAGCTTTACCGGGATATATTTGCTTAGAACCCTTGGGAATGTAAATCCAGCCAAGGTCTTGCAAACGATAAACAAGATTAGATATGGTTACACCAATATCCTTTTGGATTGCATAAAGGTGATGCCAATTAGTTAAATCACGTCCTTTTCGTTTAGCTTCCAAAATTTCTCTAGGCATTAACAGACAGCTAGCAAAATACTGAGCTTGCCATTCTCGCCAGTCATCCTGAGTTTCAGGACGCCTCTTATAAATCTGCTCACTAACATTACGACATAGAAACTGTTGTTCAATTGAGTCAATACTTAGGGTTAGCTCTAACTGCTGCACAGAACCTCTGGCTACATCTTGGTTTATATGAAGTACCCAATGCCCAATCTCATGAGCAATTGTAGATGCTTGGAAACCTTCTTCTTCTAATTTTTGTATGTTTTTGTTAAGTACTATTTTTGGTTCTTTTCTAGGAATTATTTTAGCTACTATTTCTCCTTTATCATCAGGAAGTATACTTTGCCAGTCAATCATTATTCCCAAAGCATCAGCAGTACAACTAGCGTCAAAAGGCCACTTTGGAATAAAATTTTCTGCCTTCATCCTCTCTAGAACTTCATAAGCTTTCTGCTCAATCTCTGCTTTAGAATAGTATCTATATGCATTGAAAATGCTCACGTTATTTTTTCCTCACTTTTACCTCATAAATAATACATTCTTGGCTGTTCAGTCTCTAATCCTATTTTTCCGGGATAGATTTGCTTAGAACCTTTAGGTATATAAATCCAACCTAAATTTTGTAACCGATAAATAAGACTAGATATTGTTACACCAAGCTCCTTTGCCATTATGAAAAGGTGCTTCCAATTAGTTAAATCACGTTCTTTACGTAATTCTTGTAAAACATAACGAGGCATTAATAGACAACTAGCAAAATACTGAGCTTGCCACTCAAATGCTTCAAATTTATCAATTGGGCTACTAGCACTACGACATAGGAATAAAATTACTTGATTCTCATCATCACTATTTTCGTTAATTTCTTCTGATAAAATATCAGCATCTTCCTGGTTAATATGAAGTACCCAGTGGCCTATTTCGTGGGCAATTGTAAACTCCGTAAAAGTCCCTAGCATTTCTGGAAGACCTGAGTTTACTAGTATTCTTCTTTCTAATGGTAAAATTTTAGCTACTATTAATCCATGTTCATCAGGCAATATTTCCTCAATATCGATGCTTAAATTCAAGTAATCACATACTCTAGTAGCATCAATTGGTATTTTGGCAGCATCATCATTATGCAAATTTGGCATATTATGTAAAATTTCGTTAGCTTTCCTTTCTATCTCCTCTTTAGAGTAAAAAATATAAGGCTTAAATAAAGTAAGTTTTTTTTGAAGTTTTTCTACTTTAGTTCTTAACTCAGCATTTTCTTTTTGTAATCTTACAATTTGTTCATCTCTTGCTTTAACTAAAGAATCAATACCCGGACTTTCTCTCATTCGACGAAATAAAGCAGGCATTTCTTTGTAGTTAACCTTAAGCAATTGCTCGAAAGCTTCCGAATCATTTTGAGTCATGCGTCCAGCTAGGTACATCAACTGTTCTGCATTCAAACTGAGATGTTCTGCTAGCGAACGGATCACCTTCTCGCTTGGTTCAACGTGGTCGTTTTCTAGCTTGGACAAATAGGTGTAGTCTACCCCTACCTTTACCGCTAGCTCACGCTGATTTAATCCCTTTTTTCTACGAGCTTGCCAAATACACCTGCCAAAACTCTGACTCTCTTGCTTATCCATAATCACATTCAACTGCCTAACGCATTTCCTGAAGCATAAATAATAATAAGCCTTCTATCGGTTTGAGTGATAGTAGGCTAAAAGCCTTATTTGACAAAGCTTTTCAGGAGTTGCTGGGCTATAAGTTACCCAAAATTTTTAGCCTTTGAATCACTCATAGATAGATAATACCAGTGTTGAAAATAAAATTCAACATTTATTTTTGCCTGAATTAAGTAGTTGACAATAATTATGCAGTTTGCATAATATGGTTCAATACTGAACAACTTATATCTTGCCTTGTTGAAATTGTATGGCAATTCAGGCGGTTGTACTGATGTTCGTTGAGTTATATTTCGTTACACAAGAGCAAAAGCATGAATAAACAATCGTTGAACCCTGAACAACTGAGTTTTTCTATTGGTAGACCTCTACCAGTTCTGCTTGAAGAAATTCAAAAATCAAGCCGCAATCCACAACTCATACAGGCTGCGGAACAGATGCTAGAAGGCTTACATACCTTGGAAATCGCCACCGAGATTGATGTATATACAGCAATCTACGAAATCCTGACTAAGTAAAATTTTTTTCTCTGCTAAATTCTGGGATTTGACATCAATGAGCCAAAATTGGCTACCATTTGCCAGTTACAACCTATGGTTGCAGTATTCTCCACCCATAGGGAAAGAACACTTACACTGTGACATGAAACGAGGTTTTACAAAAGCGCGATCGCGAGAACCTGCGGTTGCAGCAATCTTAGTAAGTGATAGCACTCCTCAGCGAATTGGACTACTAGCACAAAGGGGGGTTTATGAGTTTCATGAAAACTCCCCGATGTTACATCAAGAAGATGCTGTAGAACAAATAATAGAGATTCTGGAATTGCGGAAAGAGTCAGATTTGGTTCAGCAGCGAGTACTTCAAATACTGACAAACTACCAGCAAAATCCAATTCTTGCTGAGAAGAAAATTATTCAACTTAGCCGAGGTGATGAGGGTTTTCCAGAACCAATTCTGATTAAGCAGGGCAATCAGTCTTTTAACTTCTTTGCTGCGATTGACTGTATTTTTGCCGAAGAAGATGATACTTTGCACATTTTAGATTTCAAAACTGGCCACTCTGATTTTGATCGGCGACAAGGGTATATTTATTTACTAGCTGCTAGTTACCGATACCCCCAGCAAAAAGCAGTAGCGTCTTTTTATAACTTAGAAAATGGTAACTGGTCAGAACCTATCAGCGCAACACCTAACACTCTTAAGGCCTTTCAGATAGAACTCGCTTTAATAGCTCAACGACATCAAGAGGAATTGAGACGCTACCGGAAAAATTCTGCTGATTTCAGTCAAATATTTCCCCAAAATCCAGGTGTAAGTTGTCGCTACTGTTCGTTTAACTCAATTTGTGAATTTACTATATCAGAGGTTTCTACATGACTGCTGGTGTGCTTCAATCTCCCTTAAAAACTAATATATCCCCAATATTTTTGGCTGAAATATTTTTACTCAATATTCCTCAACCTAACTTAATCTGCTTTCGACTGACTCCCAGATTAGATACTGAAATAGGAAATCGCTTAAGTTGGCGGTTTAGTCAGAAATTTCCTGATATTATGACCATCTTTGCAGATGGTAATTTCTGGGTTTTAGCTAAACCCGATCAAGCAATGCCAAGTTTAGATGAATGGCGAAAAGCTTTAACAGGAATTCAAGAAGAATTGAAAAAAGATATTGGCGATCGCTATTATTCAATTCAATGGGTAAGCCAACCACAAATATCTGCTGATATTCTTTCTGAACTAGCTATAAGAATATTAAAAATTAGACGACCATTTTCATATTTTAGTATTCCATTTAATAAGGTTGAAGTTAGACGAGAAGCCAAATTTTGGGCAGAACCAATTGAAATTCAAAATATTTCACACCCAGCTATTGCTATAACTGTTCGTAGTTCTTTCGCCTTTAAAGGAAAATTGTCTGAATTTTACGAGAATCATCCTTATAGACAAAATTCAAAAGATTTATTAATTGGTTTAAATGTTCGAGATATTGAAAAGAATAGTTCAGCTACTATTGTAGATATAGAAGGAACTATTGGTGAGCGTGAAGAAGAATTACTCAACTATAAGCCTGCATCAACCAGTGAAATCGCTATTCGTGAAGCACCAAGAGATCAACCTGTTGTAATTGTTCAATTTGGTAAGAAGAAAAAACGCTATCCTTATGCAATGGCTGCTCTTATTCCTTGTATTACAGAAGAAACTGCCAAACGATTTGATGTAAACTATGGAGATTTACTCAAAGAAGCTAAGATTCCTTATCAAGAACGACAAAATAGTTTGGCTTCATACAAAAAAGAAGCTGCACTAGCTCTAAGTCTTTATGGGTTTGTGTTATCCGAAAACTGTATTAACAGTAGAAAAGGCGGCAATTGTTCTGAATTATTCTTGCCACTAGAATTTAAGCTTGAAGATACTCAACTTCTATTTGGAAAGGATAAATCTGGTCAAAATTTTATAAGTAGGAGAGGAGATGTCCTCAAAGGACTATCACAAGGAGGCGTTTATCGTCGTCAATCTCAATATGAAAATAAATTAACACCGATTCGTATCACAGCTTTGAAGCTTTGTGATTTGAAAGTAGATCCTTTTATCAGGGAAGTTCAGAAACGTCTAAAATACTATGGGTTTGAAAGCATAATTGTTCATCGCGTTGGTGTATCAGTAAGTAGTTCAAGTGTGCCTGAAGATAGAGAAAAAGTTGAAGAAGCTGTTGATAAACTAATGGCAGTTCCTGAAGATAGAGAAAAATTTAAAGAAGCTATTAATGAATTAATGGCGATTCCTACTGATATTGTTTTGACATTTTTACCTCAGAGCGATCGCCATGCTGATAATAGTGATGATGGTAGCTTTTATTCTTTTATTTCTTCACGCTTACTCCGGCGTGAAATTGCTAGTCAAGTAATTTATGAAGATACATTAAAAAATACTAGTAATTATGGGAATATCCTTCATCAGGTAATTCCAGGAATTCTTGCAAAGTTAGGAAACTTACCCTTTATTTTAGCTGAACCTTTAGACATTGCTGATTATTTCATTGGCTTTGATGTTTCCCGAGTTTCTAAAAAGAAGGGAATCGGAAGTAGAAATGTCTGTGCGAGTGTGCGTCTCTATGACAAGCGAGGGGAGTTTATTCGTTACCGACTGGAAGATGCTTTAACCGAGGGTGAAACAATTGATAAACGAACACTAGAAAGATTTCTACCATCTGCTGAATTAAGACAAAAAACTGTACTAATTTACCGTGATGGACGTTTTTGTGGTGATGAAATAAAGAATTTAAGAGAAAGAGCAAAAGTTATTGGTTCAAAGTTTATTTTGGTAGAGTGTGTAAAATCTCAGATTCCACGACTATATAAATTTCAGCAGTCTGTAGTGACAGCACCAACTAAAGGGTTAGCTCTTCGCTTATCGTCGTATGAAGTAATTTTAATCACTACTGAAGTAAAATCTGAGAAAATGGGTTTACCTTATCCTCTGCGTTTAAAGGTTATTCCCGATCCTGAACATGAACAGCAAGTATCAATTGAAAGTTTAATAGAAGCTACACTTAAACTGACATTGCTACATCACGGGGCGTTGAAAGAACCTCGCTTACCCGTCCCATTATACGGTTCTGACAAAATAGCTTATCGACGGTTACAAGGAATTGCTCCAGGTATAGTGGAAGGCGATCGCCAGTTTTGGTTGTAGAATTAAAATCAACGCTACAGACATTCTGCATTCATCAAAACCGACTTTGCGCAGGTGCGATCGCAATCCAAACAACTTCTGGTTAAATGTTACTAATGCTCTATAAGCTTGATACTTTAGAAGGTAGAAAAATTTAGATGCTTTGGTTATCTCAATGGCTAGTGTTAGGAACTATATTTGTTAGCTTAACTTTTAGCACACCTTTAGTTGCCAGTCAGTCTATGAACCAACAAGATATCCAGATATTAATAGAAAAAGCTAAAGATGCATGGGTTGCTCAAGATATTGACGCTATTGCACAATTGTTTACGATTGATGGAGAACTAATCGTGCCTGGTCAATGCTGGCGGGGGCAAGAAAGAATTCGAGAAGGACTTGCCAATTTTAAAGAACAGTATTCAGATGTCAAAATAGACATCCACCGGATTATCATTGGAGCAAATCAGGCAGCAGTAGAGTGGTACTATGAAGATACAGAAAAGGCAACAGGTCGTCGTAATAAAGCTGATGACGTAATTGTTGTAGATTTTAAGGATAATCAAATTAGTCGTTGGCGTGAATATTTTGACACACAAACGCCAACTAACAAATAGTTACACTAGTCGTGATAGTCAAATCTCCTTAGCTCAAAATGAACTAAGAAGATTGGAGTGTCAAAATTAAGTTGTAATCTAAAAAACACAAGACGTTTATCACCTCAGACCGCTCTGATAAAGAATTTAACCTTCCCTTGGTGATAACAAGGTGGAGGAAGCGACAAAAACTCCACACCGTCAACGTATTTAATTTACACTGTTCAAACATCTGCGATCGCTCTCCTTCGATGTTTGATACTGGGCCACAGCGGCATAACACCCATACAGTGTTGTTTGTTTTCATAAACTAGAATAGCTAACAGTTGGGTGAAAACCTCTCTCTCTCAAGTATAAACACCACCTAGTCAAGAGATATAGCTATATTGTTTATATAAACTTGTCTAAAGTAAGATTTTAATTCTTTATAACTTTAGTTAGTCATTTGACGCCGTTGGGACTGTGCTTGGTTAAACTGCTTTTGTTGTGGTGTTAATTGGCTGTAATCACTTGAAGATTGCATATCCCATTGTAATTCTGCTAGTAACAGTAAACTAACGGTCATAATTAGCCCCGTTGAGAGAAACTGCATAACACCGCAGTATGGCAAAACTAAAATTCCCAGCAAATGAATAAACCCCATCAAAATAAATGTGCGCGAACGCATTCCTACCCCGGTGCAAAAGTAGCCGATCGCACTTAATCCTAACCACAGTGGACACAAACGGATCAACACCTCTCCCCATCCCAAAAAAATGCTCAGATCGGTCAAGATTAAACCCATTAAGATTAAAATCGCCCAGTTATAAACAACCCAGCGTAACTGTTCTACAGTTGCCCAAAACCAAGTTAAACTTACCATGCCAACTGCACCGAATAAGGTAAGCACTGACCACAAAATTGCTTGGCTACTCCAGCTAATGGGTAGAAACTGGGCGGTTACGAAAATTCCAGATGAAATTAGTCCCCAGAGAATAAATGCTTGATCGACGCGAGTATAAAACTTGGAAAAGAGAGTGAAATTTCCAATTTGGTAGTTGAGACAGACTAGACCTTGAATATCTTGAAAATCTAGCTCTTGCTGTTTTTCACGCAGGAGCGGCTCAGAGGAATTGAAAAAAGTCATTGATAATCTATTACCCTTGGTAGATGAATAAATTATTACTCTATCCAAAGATATATTGTTATTTAAATATAAACAAGTAAAGAGTTCCCTTTGGTCACGTAGGAAACAGTGTTTCGACTACGCTCAACAACTGGGCAGTTTTGCTCAAGCAAGAACTGCCCTCTGCCTCCTGCCTTTCTTGATAAAATCGGTTGTTTTCAATAGCGATCGCAACATCAAAATACCAAATAAAGCGCTATAACTTTCTTTTGCTTAAGCGTGGCGATGTCTACGACGGGCTACGCCTTATCCACGCTTAAGCAGTAACTAATCTAGCCCTCTATTTACGTACTAGATTCAGCAGTTCTTTTGGAGAAGCCAACAAGTCAATCGCTACAAAGAAGATTTTGCCTTGGGGATCTAGCAAAAAGCGCCATGCAATATTCATGCCCACGCTGGCACCGAACCAAGGGGTTTGGACTTTGCCTGTAACTTTAACTTGGGTATAGCCATCTTCCACAGGCTCAGATACACCGCGCTCTGGGAGCATCTTCAATCCCTGACATTCTTCACGCATATAAGCGCGAATTGCGTCTTGACCAACAATTGGTCTTTCAAAGGGAGGTTGCAAAGCACCTTCGGAGGTAAACAGAGAAACCGCAGCATCAAAGTCATTGGCATTCATGTTGTTGATATAGCCAAGTACCGTAGGATTGTTGATGCCCTCAATGGTGACTTTAGTCCGAAATGCTGGTGCAGTGGGAGGAGCTACCGGCTCTAAGACTTTTTTGTAACTACCAGGAGCATTCGGATCGAATCCCATGCTAATTACGGTATTACGTAAGATGGTAATTTGTTGACCTGAATCTGCATTGCGGATGGCTTGTAACACATCGGCAGCTTTAGAAGAAAGCTTGTAACCTGGTGGGATGGGAGCAACGATTCCCTGAGCCATCCATTCTCCTAACTGATACCAAAAGCCCAACTTGATATTCACCGTGAAGGATGCATAAGAACGGCACAGAGGAGTATCAGCACGGTTAGCCAAATCGTACATGACTTGCGTTTGAGCCTCAAAAGGCATCTGCTTAATTTGTTCGAGTAAGCCTTGTGCAAGGATCATGTTTGCTGCTCCAGGAGCCGCAACTGTGATACTTCTACCCATCTCGGTATAAGCAAACCAAAGTAATGCTAGTTGATCTTCAGCATTGAGCTTAGAGAATGATTCGACGACGGTTGGAACAACGTCAGCAACTAGGGTGCCGGGAAAAATACTTTGAGCCGACTGGATGGTAAAAGACATAGCAGAAATTCCAAAAAGAAAATTACAGTTCTACCGAATGTGAAAAATCAAATGTGCAAAAACCGATGAGAAATGCGTTTAAGTGTTAATAAAGGCACTCAATAGTTTTGACATCACTAGAAAGCCTGTTGTAGACATAGATAGCTCTAATAAAGGCATAGTGATGCTGTTGCCGTTGAGTTTAGATACTTGGCAAAGCACATTGCAGGCTCGACTGCATGGTTATTTAAAAAGCCTTGATTAACCGTGGTTTAACGCATTGATGCTGTTTGTGTATCTTTATGTAAAGAAACATAACAACTTCGTTACAAATAAGCAATACTTTCTCAGTTATATATTGATAATTTCTGTTTATCTAAAAAATAAGTTTTCCTGATGTTTAATTTCATGCAATTGGTACTTTTGTATGAATTCCCCTCCAAGAGCGTAGGTGTAACCCTTCTTTGAAGGAGTACGGCTGCACTCAGGAACCACCTGTCGTAGACATTAGACCTCTTGCATAAATCAAAAATAAGAAAGAACCCCACCCCGCCAAAGCTACGCTTTGTCATACCCTCCCGAAGAGCCTACGGTGTATACACAAGTCTTAAAAACCTAGCCTTAATAAGACTTTCCTCGTTCCCAGTCTCCGACTGGGAACGAGAAAGCTACGCTTTGTCTCCCGAAGAGCGGGGAGGGGTGTTAGGGACTTTTGCAAGAGGTCTATTGCCTAGTTCTCGTACATATCCGAAATACCCTACTCACTTAGTACGGCGATCACTACTTTTATTTATATGTCAAGTATTTGCAAAAAATATTTACAATATTGAATATTCCTTTACAGAAAGCAAAAACAAAGAGTCAAAAATGGCAAGTAAAGGCTTTACCATTAACGAACGCAGTAAATTCAACAGATTTGCGATTGAACTTAAAGTTTATGTTGATGAAATTCCACGGATAGGATTCACCAAATATGCTGAAAAAGTTAATGGGCGTTTGGCAATGATTGCTTTTGTTTCACTTATAGCTGTAGAAGTTATCACCGGACACGGTTTGCTTGGATGGCTAACCAGCCTTTAAAGAAGACACTTTGAGATTTCTTAATTTTCTTTACTTGACGAATAAAGCAATTTAGAGTCAAACTTACTTATGAAAACTGATTTTGATTATCCCAAAAAGGATTTAATTGAACCCGTTGTTTTTAGACATGATTTCAACAACTTTGAGACTATCAATGTCAATCAAGTCTGGTAATTATTTTTTACTGCTGGTCAAGATGACAAAGGATTGAGAGAATAAATTGAGTTCGACAGATTTTTCACTAACCTTTTAATTGCCATTAAAGTAACTGGAATTCTTTGGGCGATTTACTTCAACTAATTAGGATGAGTAAGTTTGTTCATTTCTAGTGTGTAGTAACTTCAACAGAGGTCTTGGATTTGGATAAGCTGTTCCACATAAAAGTTGCATATATTGGGCGGGCAAGACGCCCACCCCACAAGAAATGTACAATTTCAGATTATGCAAACTAGATGTGGTTTAGCTTACCAGGACTTATTTGAAATTTTCAATAAGTTTAAAAATTCTATTTAGCTTTGGAAAAAGTTTGATGTTGATTGGATTTATAAAGCTTCCTAATTTGTCGCGGTATTGTGGATACGTGGGCTTAGAAGTAGCACAAATTGTTTCCAAACATCTTGCTGTTCAAAGTAAAACCTATGTAATTCAAAATAGAAGAGTATTGGTACATCAACTTTTAAAGTCTGGTCTGGATGCTCATACCGCAGATCGAACTGTTACTGTACTTATATCAAGCCCGGTTTTACAATTAAGCAACAAAAACCAGTGTGCAATTAATTGTATGCAAGAGAAACCATAGAAGTAGTAAAAAGGATTGGGGTTAAAGGAGAGTTTACAGGTGACAGGTAATAATCTGTACCCTCTAACCCGTATTCTATTCCCTTCTTCGTCCTCATTTCAACGCAAACAACGAATAGCTTCTAATAGACCTCTAGCTTTATTGAGCGTCTCTTCGTATTCTTTTTCTGGCTCAGAATCAGCTACCAAACCTGCACCGGCTTGTACGCTCACGGTATTATCATGTACTACCATTGTGCGAATTGCGATCGCAGTATTTAATTGTCCTTCAAAATCGTAATACCCATACACACCGGAATAAACACCCCGACGACTAGACTCTAACTCATGGATAATTTCCATCGCCCTAATCTTGGGTGCGCCGCTTACCGTACCTGCTGGGAAGGAAGCTTTCAGTAAATCCCATGCTGTTTTACCAACTGCTAATTTACCCACAACATTGCTAACAATGTGCATTACATGGGAGTAGCGTTCAACCATCATTAATTCATCGACTTTGACGCTACCACTTTGGCATACACGCCCCAAATCATTCCGCCCTAAATCGACAAGCATCACGTGTTCGGCAATTTCCTTGGGGTCTTGGAGTAAATCTTCAGCCAAGGCTGCATCTTCCTGAGTAGTTTTACCTCGCGGACGCGTCCCAGCAATTGGGCGTACCGTCGCGATTACTCCACCATCAGAATCGCTTTCGGCTTTCACCATCACTTCTGGACTGGAACCGATGATTTGCCAATCTTGGAAGTTAAAGTAAGCCATGTAAGGCGAAGGATTTATCTGACGTAGCGACCGATAAAGGGCAAAAGGATCGCCTGTGTATGTTGTTGATAGTCGCTGGGAAATTACTACTTGAAAAATATCACCTGCTTTAATGTAATCTTTCGCCTTCTCAACGCTGGCACAAAAATCAGGGCGGGTAAAATTACTCTGATACTCCTCTGCTTCTCTGCTCCCCTGCTCCTCTGCTCCTCTGCTCGCAGGCGGATTCCATTCCAATCGAGTTTTTTCTGGCGATAGGGGCAAAGATAGCTTTTCGAGCATTTGGGTGACGCGATCGCCCGCTTGTTGATATGCTGCTTTCAAATCTACATTCGGGTCGCGTAAATCAGCATAAGCGATCGCCCAAATTTTCCGCTTCACCTGGTCAAAAATCAACAAGTGGTCTACCTGCATCCACAACCCATCAGGGATATTCCGCTCATCTGGTGGATAAATGGGTACACGCGGCTCAATCCACTGAATCAATTCATAGCCCCAAAACCCAAATAAACCGCCAATTCCCGGCGGTAACTGTGGTAATTTTACTGGGTGATAAGGTGCTAAACATTCGGCTAAAGCTGTAAAAGGGTCGCCAGCAAAAACCACCTGCGAACCATCGCGGTTTTTCTGAGTCGTGCGATCGCCCCTTGCTTCCAAAACCCACACTGGATCGCAACCAACTAAACTATAGCGTCCCAGTTTTTCCCCACCTTCGATGGATTCCAACAAAAAGCTATAAGGCTGACCTGCACAGACTTTATACCAAGCAGATACGGGCGTATCTAAGTCCGCTACCCATTCTTGATATACCGGGACGAAGTTGCCTTGTTGCGCTAGGGTGGAAAACTGGGAGAAATCCGGAAACATCATTATTTTTCAAAGGTAATTGGTAATTGGTAATGGGTAATGGGTTTTTATTTACCAATTACCCATTACTAATTACCCATTAGCGACTAACAGCTAGTTACGGAGCGTCGTAGGTAGTAACACCGCTAAACTTAACTTTAGAGGGGCTGGGGTTTTGTCCGATACGACGGTCTACATAACGCACTTTGTCACGACCTTCGGTTACCTTTTCAGGGAAGTTACCATCAGCTGGGTGAAGTAAAGTGGTTTCTCCGTTGGGTAAAACCCGGTAAACTTTGTAATCTGTGATTTTGAGTTTACGAAGTTGCTGACCGCCCAAAAAGATGCCATATTCTTTACGAGCTATATACAGCAGGTTTTCACCTTTGCGCATAACAGCAGCACCACCTGTAGGCAATTCAAAAACTTGCTCTTTCGGGCTAGTCCAAGTGATCGCGTACTTTTCTTCAACTGCTGCTTTGTTGAGCAAGCCACCAGTGCTGCCAGCAAATAGCGGGGTTTGTCCAGAGAGTGTTTCTGCCATAAAGTCTGTTCTCTCAACGTTTTTAGGGAATCCTAACATCGCAACCAGGATCATATTGCGATCGCGTCATAGACTGTAACAGTTTTTAGTCATTAGTCATTAGTCCTTTGTCATTTGTTAAAAATTAACCCCCCATGCCCAATGCCCAATGCCCAATGCCCAATCCTTATTTACTCTTGACTTTTGTCCGCTTTTCCTCTTGGCTACTCCGAACAATTGGGATGGTGAAGTGAAACTGACTGCCCTGGTCTTTGCCAGCTGACTCTGCCCAAATTTTCCCACCCCAGCCATTAACAATTTGACGGCAAATTGCTAAACCAAGTCCAGTCCCGCCAGTGGTGCGGCGCAGCGCTCCTTCTTCTTGATAAAAGCGGTCAAAAACTACTTCTAAACGATTTGGTTCAATGCCGCGTCCAGTGTCAGCTACAGTCACTTCGACCATTTGGCGGCTGTTGTAAATCGCTTTAATCGTGATTTCTCCTTGGGGTGGCGTAAATTTCAAAGCATTGTCCATAAGTTTTGCCAGCACCTCGACTAGCCAATCACCGTCAGCTCTTACTAAAGGTAGGTTTTCGGCAATTTGAGTCTTGATTTGGGGCAGCTTTTCCGTTGAGGAACGAGTGCGATTTCGGCTGAGTGCTAAATCGACACATTCTTGTAAGCTGAGGGATTCTGGATGCCATTCCACCCGGCCGCTTTCCAAGTTGGAAAGTGTGAGGAAATCTTGTACCAGTTTTCGCATCCGTTCCGAGTCGGAAAGAGCAGTGTTGAGCATGACCTGCTGCAACTCCAAGGGCATATCCGGCTCACTAGCAAGACTTTCCAGACACACTTGAATTGTGGATAGGGGAGTACGCAGTTCGTGTCCAGTGATGGCTATGAGGTTGCTGCGGGTGCGGTCTAGGGCTTCTAGCTGCTGGTTAAGTTCTTCTAGGTTAGCGTAAGCTTCCGCTTGGATGAGAGCTGCTCCTACTTGGGTAGCGATCGCTTCTACCAAATCCAATTCTCCAGGTTGGCACTCGTGGGGTGGCATCCGGCAGTAATGTAACTCTACAATCCCCAATAATCGCCCCTGATAGAAAACTGGTTCCATCAGCCAAGAACGAATGGCAAACTTTTTGGCGATGGTAGAAAGTCCTGGCGATTTGGTAACGCGGGGGTCACTGAGCGTATCGCTGACACAAACACCTTCGCCAAGTTCTACGATGTCCCGAAATAGAGAATTTTTCTCTAACTCCCAGGTTTGCCCACAAACAGATAAAATACCGGGATTCAAAAACTCGTGTTCAATTATCGCTTGGCTATCGGTAGCTTGAGCGCGGTAAATTAAACAGCGACAAGCTTCTAGGTGTTGCCCTAATTCTTGTGCCGCCACCTGGAGAACTTCATGAGGATCGAGCGATCGCCGAATCGCAGTACTAATCGAGTTGACTAATCGCTCTTTTCGTGCTTGAGCAGCAATAGAACGGTAAGCTTTGTGCAATTTGTACTGACTAGCTTGCAAATAAGTTACTAAGCGCTGCACAAAGGGATCTGTATCAATGTCACAGGCATACTCGTTTACCTGTTCGGCTCCAAAGTAGTTTCGCGGTTCGCCAATGCCAAACCTCTGACGTGCCTGTTGAATTTTACTTGTCAGTTCTGGTCTGTAAACCAAAACCCGATCTAACAACAATTCGGCGGCTTTCAGGCTAACTCCCCTTTCTGATGTCCAAATTCCCTCAAATCTTCGGGCTGTGTCTATATCCAAATTAGGGCTTAGTTCCGGTAGTTGGTTATTTTTGGCAAGAGAACCAAGGTTTTCTCGGCAAACCAGACAAGTAGCATAATTGTCAGCAATCACTACCAAATGCCACTCCTGACTTAAGCCATCTGTTGCCTCAAAAGCTATCTTTTCGTAGTGTTCCGAACTGTTGGCGAAATCCGTTTCTGGAGCAGCTAATACGTATATTTGGTTACTCCGCAAGGCAAGTCGCAGGTAGCGATGAGCTTCTTGGCGGTAGAATCGCTCTCGCTGGAAACTAGCAATTACAAGGGGTTTCGCTAAAGTCGCAGCCAAAACTTGATCTTCCATCGCGTGGGAGAGCGCCGTTAATGAAGCCTTAAAATATAGCTGGGGCCGCAAGTTGGGTAGGGACTTTAGCAGATCACTCAGCACAGAAGTCGAAATGCTCATGAATTATTGTTAAACGCTCAACCTCGATCAGATCCACGTCACAGCTGCATTGTACAAATTCCAAGGGACTCTCAAGTTAAATAGATAGTTGCAATATGTAAAGAACGCTAAAAAGCGCTTTTCGCCAAAGCTAGTCGCAACACTTTGTTACCAAATAAGGGGCGCGGGTACACTTGATTTGCTGATTGACAACCTATTACGCCCAATATACATTCAGGGCAACTGATGCTTTTGCTTGTACAGGTAAATTTTTTCAGGAATAAGTACTAAAACATTAATTATTGTATGGTTTTAACTACTGTGTTCGCTAATAACCACGGACGCTCGATTTCTAGTCCATGCGTTGGCAAAATCGCCTGTTGTAGACATTGCCTACTTCGCCGACGTTGATTTCTGCTTGCTAAATAAGTTTTCTTAGCCAAAAATCATGACTGCGATATTTACATAACTTAATCACTAATGTTGATTAAACTTAATCAATTAATTATCATAAATTAGTCTAATCAAATATCAAAGATTATTTAAAATCTTGTGTCTCTCTACAATACGCTGTTTTTTGTTTAAACTATGTGTCGAGACACAAATCTTTCTTTTATCGACCTAAATAAATTTAGTTGCTCTGTCTCAAAGCAAAAGGTATTTATTCTTTCCTTCTGCCTCTTGGGGAAGAGACTTATACTCAAAAGACCACAAAAATATAGACCTGTACACGGAACTTTGTCTAATGACACCGGATACGCTAATCACCCCAGAAAAAATTTTTCTGGATGGAAAAACTTTTATTCCTGCCGAACAATTACCGATTCCGGAGTGGCCTTGTGTTGTGGCTGAAAGATCGCAACCGACACTAACGGTTAAAGATGATGATTTATTTTTTGTGACAGATACTATCGGTAATATTTCTGGCTGTTCCCTCAACGATGGTAATCTCAGTCTGGGACTGTTTTGTTGTGATACGAGATTTCTCAATCGCTTGGAGTTGCAAATTGAAGGGCGATCGCCTGTACTCCTCAGCAGTACTGCCGAAAAAGGTTTTGCACTCTCAGTTTTGTGTACCAATCCCAGAATCGACGAACGCCTAAAAGCCGAGACTATCGGAATTCGCCGGGAAATCGTGCTGAATGGAGCGTTATTTGAAGAAATAGAAGTATCTAACTACAGCACAACCACTGTCAATTTTGAACTAAGTATCAGTTTTGATGCGGATTTTGTTGATTTATTTGAAGTCCGTGGCTATGACAGAGAAAAACGAGGTCGGCTTTTACGCCTAGTAGAACCGACGACTGAGGAAGGAACATCCGATCGCGTCGATGGTGTTGCACCTGTACCTAAAGAGCCATCTGCCTATAGAGAAGAATCCTTAACACTCGCCTATCAAGGCCTGGATGGCTCGGTGATGGAATCCCGAATTTTATTCCAGCATCGGCAACCAGACAATTTCAAGGGTTACACTGCGGTTTGGCAGCTAGAGTTGGCTTCTCACGAAACTCAAAAGCTGGGCTACCGAGTGAATATGTTGAGAAACAACCAGTCCAGTTCAACCGTGAGCGCCGCCACCACTTTAGGACAGGCGAAAGCTGCTGAGTGGATGGAGGAGCAGCACTGGGTACAACAAATTACCCGCATTAGCTCAGATAAGAGTACCTTCAATCGAGTGATTGAGCGGGCTGAACAAGATATGTATTTGTTGCGCCAGTCTTTTGGTAAGCATAAGACTGTTTCCGCTGGAGTACCTTGGTTTTCGACATTATTTGGGCGAGATTCGTTGATTACAGCTTCTCAAAGCCTGATGTTAAACTCGCAAATCGCCAAGGAAACTCTGATATTACTGGCAACATACCAAGGTAAAATTGACGACGAATGGCGCGAAGAAGAACCGGGTAAGATTTTGCACGAGTTACGTTTGGGAGAAATGGCTCGTTGTGAAGAAATTCCCCATACACCTTACTACGGTACAGTTGATGCCACTCCCTTGTGGCTGCTGCTCTATGCCGAACATTATGCTTGGACTCACGATGGAGAACTCTTAGAGCAACTTTGGCCCAATGCTCTAGCGGCAATGGAGTGGATCGATCGCAATACCAAAGAAACCACTTACCTCAGCTACTTCCGTAGATCCAAACGCGGTCTTGTTAACCAAGGTTGGAAAGATTCTGGCGACTGTATTGTAGACCGCAAGGGAGAATTAGCCAACGGCCCAATTGCTCTGTGTGAGGTACAAGCTTACGTTTATGCTGCAAAAATTCGCCTAGCAGAAATAGCTAGGATGAAGAAGCGGCTTGATTTGGCAGATCGTTGGCAAGAGGAGGCCAGAAATCTTAAGGTTCGGTTTAATCAAGATTTTTGGGTAGAAGACCAAGATTTCTGCGCCCTGGCTTTGGATGGAGAAGGTAAGCCAGTAGACAGTATTACCTCAAATCCCGGTCATTGTCTGCATTTGGGACTTTTCACAGACGAAAAAGCTCATAGTGTTGCAGAACGGTTGCGGGCACCAGATATGTTTAATGGTTGGGGCATTCGGACTCTAAGTAGTTTGTCACCCGCTTATAATCCGATGGGTTATCACATTGGTTCGGTTTGGCCCCATGATAACGCTCTGATTGCAATGGGATTGCGATCGCTCGGTCTTATCGATCAAGCTTTAGAAATATTCCAAGGTTTATTTGACATGACTCAGCAGCAACCCTATCAACGTCCTCCAGAACTTTTCTGCGGCTACGAACGGAACGGTGATAATGCTCCTGTGCAGTATCCGGTTGCTTGCACTCCCCAAGCTTGGGCTACGGGTAGTATTTTCCAACTACTGCAAATGATGGTCAACTTAGTGCCTGATGCTCAAAATAACTGCTTGCGAATCATCGACCCCGCTTTACCAGAATCGATTAATCGCTTGTCATTTCATAATTTACAAGTAGGCCCCACCATCCTCGATTTGGAATTCGAGCGTTCTGGGACTACGACTGCTTGTCGCGTTGCTAAAAAACGGGGTAATCTTCGAGTAGTTATTGAAGCATAGGAAGAGAGTAGGGAGTAGGAAATTCACCACTCCCTATTTTAGGCTGATATACTTGGTGCGTAGCGCATAGCCCGTCGTAGACATCGCGCAGTGCCATCCACTCCAACCAACGCAGTGTTAGCCTGCTTCATCGTCAGTATGTACAGTTCTCAAGAGTTGTTCTGTAAGCTCGATCAATTCAGATACAGAATTTTGCGTAATTTGTGTAGTTTTGAAGCCATGAGCAATAGAATTACGTAATGGGAGTGCATTCATTAGTAACTGATACTCAGATTTTGAAATTACACCTTCAGTTGCTAATTGCTTTACTAAGTAATAAGGTATCTGACATTCTTCCCACGGAGATATGTCTTCAGTTAGCAAGTAGTGAATTGCGTGCCAATATGAATCAATATCTAGTCTTCCAATTTTCCATTGCTCTTCAGCAATAAGAGCGTTCAAGTTATTATTTATTCCTTTTTTTTAAGTAGGTAGGTAGATGTTGAACTGCTTTGGTTTCTAGGGCTTCTTTTGCATGAAGATACAAGTCCAACACATACAAATCTTGTTTCGCTAAAATAGATGTGGATATTTGTTTGAAGTTTCCCTCTATTCCCATATCTTATATTTACCAGTGTATTTCGTATATCTGCTCAAATGAGATGTTATACAGTTATAATTCAGACCTGAATCTTGATGTGTGCCAGAACCTTGTCTTGTCTAACTGCGAACAGAGAATTTAAAACTACCCCCCAGTCGCTTCGCTGAGTGCTTCACGAATTATCTCATCACTGACACCATGCCGTTTCAAGCTGGCAATCAATGTCGAAACAGTATTTCCTTCAAGTCGCTCAAGATCGGCTCGAAGTCCTTGTCCGATGTAAGCGCGAACTAATGGCTGATAACCAGAAAACCCTAACAATGGTGCTACTCGTTTCAAATCCTCAATCACATCTTCGGGAATGCGAATTGTGACTGTCGTCATTGGACGATTTTTATCAAGTCGCTTTTTTAAGACTTCAGCTTTCATAGTATTCACCTTCCTTACGCGTCGCTTTCCGAGCCGAGATAATCCGAATCATGTCGTTTTCACGCTCAATGTAGACGACGTAGAGAAGATTCTATCGTTTGTCCAAGCCAATCACAGCATCCCGCTCCCATTGCGGCTTGCATCAACCGCCACCAGAAACGGATCGAAGAAAGCTTCTACGGCTTGTTGAAATGTTATGCCGTCATCATTGCTGCGATTAATCCAAGCTTTCTCCTCGTTCCAAATAAAGGTGATGCCATTAAGCACGAAAACACATCTATCCCTACATAGTTTAGGCAAGATGTATTTACGTTGTCAATACGCTTTTTTGTAAAAGTTTACAATCTCATTAATGAGATTTACTTTCATTAATTTGAATTTTATTGTAGACTCTTTTTTGACAACTATTGAGAAAATTAATCAATAAGTTAGAGGGTAAAATGACAACTTCTACAAGTCCGCTGTCGGTGGAGCAAGACCTTACTGACTCGCCTTGGTGGGCTGGTAACGCCAGACTCACCAGCTTATCGGGGAAACTACTAGGCGCTCACGTCGCTCATTCTGGTCTGATCGTTTTCTGGGCAGGAGCTATGACTTTATTTGAGCTAGCCCACTTTAATCCAGCAGAACCAATGTATTCGCAAGGCTTAATTTTGCTACCTCATCTAGCTACTCAAGGTTGGAGTGTTAGTGCAAATGGTGCAGTCGTCGATACTTATCCCTACTTTGTAATTGGAGCTTTACATCTAATTTCCTCAGCTTTTTTGGGTTTTGGAGGAATCTTTCATTCCCTGCGTGGCCCGGAAAAATTGGAGGGTAAAGTTCCTTTCTTTGGCTACGACTGGTCAGACACGGGTAAAATGACCACAATCCTTGGTATACATCTGGTTTTACTGGGTTGTGGTGCATTCTTGTTAGTCGCCAAAGCAATGTACTTTGGGGGTTTGTACGACCCAAATGTTGAAAATGTGCGGGTAATTACAAATCCGACATTAAACCCAGCCGTCATTTTTGGTTATCTGTTTGGCGCAATTAGTAAATTTTGGATTGCTGGCGTTGACAACCTAGAAGACGTGGTTGGTGGACATCTTTGGGTTGGTGCAATGTTGATTATTGGTGGACTTTTCCACATAGCTACTAAGCCCTTTAGTTGGACGCATCCACTATTTGTTTGGTCTGGAGAAGCTTATCTCTCATACAGTCTGGGCGCTTTAGCACTGATGGGTTTTATTGCAACTCTCTTTGTATCGGTAAACACCACTGTTTATCCTGAAGTTTTTTATGGGCCGGCGCTTGTAGTTAGACAGAATATCGTGCCGTACTTTTCATCACCTAACCCTGACCTTGTAACTGCCCGGACTTGGTTAGCTAATGCCCATTTTTGGTTAGCTTTCTTCTTTCTCCAAGGTCATATCTGGCACGCCTTGCGGGCGCGTGGGTTCGATTTTCGCAAAGGTAGGGTGAGTCAGGAGGCGGTGATTCCGCAACCAATTAGCTAAATTCAATTAAATGCATTTAATGCATTTAATGCAATAAATTTGCAATTGTCTGGAAGCATAAGCTCAACAATATTGCTAAATATTCTCAAGGATTTTTGGAAATGACAGCAGTAATTGAAGATAGCCCATATAAGCAACAGATACCTGATGTTGGTTGGTGGGCTGGTAACTTTCGTCTCACTAATTTATCGGGAAAATTACTAGGCGCTCATATTGCCCATTCTGCATTGATTTTGTTATGGGCTGGAGGGATGACGCTGTTTGAATTGTCGCGCTTCAACCCTAATGAGCCAATGTATGAGCAAGGCTTAATTTTGCTACCTCATCTAGCAACTCTCGGTTTGGGTGTCGCTACTGGTGGGCAAGTTATTAGCACCTATCCCTACTTTGTAATCAGTGTCTTACATCTGATACCTTCAGTGATTCTGGCAGCTGGTGGTATTTATCACTCCCTGCTGGGTCCAGAAGTGTTACAAGATAATCCTACTTGGGCTGGATTTTTTGGCTATGACTGGAAAGATAAGGACAAGATGACAACCATCTTGGGCATTCACCTCACGCTTTTAGGTTTAGGTGCTTTGGCTTTAGTTGCTAAGGCGGTGTTTTGGGGTGGACTGTTTGACCCTTGGGCTGCTGGCGGTGGAGATGTCAGGGTAATCAATCATCCGACACTTAACCCATTGCGCATCTTTGGCTACCTATTTGGGGTTTGGGGGCCAGAGGGATTGGCTGCTGTTGATAACTTGGAAGATGTTGTTGGCGGTCACATCTGGGTTGGTTTGATGTTAATTGGTGGTGGTATTTTCCACATCTTGACTAAGCCATTTGCTTGGGCACGCCGAGTTTTGATTTACTCAGGGGAAGCGTATTTATCTTACAGCATTGGTGCTGTAGCATACATGGGCTTTTTAGCAGCATATTTTGCATCAGTCAATAACACTGTCTATCCGGAAGTTTTTTATGGCCCAGTTAAAGCTATAGAAACTTCTACTGGTATAGTTTCTGCTCGTGGTTGGTTGGTAACTTTCCATTTTGTCCTAGCGCTCATGTTTCTGTTAGGTCACATTTGGCACGCTCTCCGCGCTCGTGCGATCGCAGCCGGGTTTGATTTTAAAAATGGTGATATGGTTCAGCCTCCACGTGTAGAGCGCCAAACGAGTAATCAGGTAAGCGCAGTCAATTCTTCTGATTTGACGCTGAAGTTTCTCAAATACTTACCAATTTACCGCCCCGGTATATCTCCTTTGTGGCGGGGATTAGAAATTGGCATGGCTCATGGTTACTGGCTAGTTGGCCCCTTTGCAACATTAGGTTCATTGGGTTTATTACGCAATTCTAATGTCGGCAGCTTGGTTGGTTTATTAGCCACAGGCAGTTTGATTATCATCCTGACAATTGGTTTTTCGCTTTATGGCACTACTAGCTACGAAAGACAGCAAGAAATCTATTCACGATCGGTTTCGGTTGCAACTGTTGCCAAAGTACCACAGAGCATCAATACTGTCGCCGAATGGAGTCAATTTACCGAGGGCTTTTTGATTGGTGGAATTGGTGGAGCAATCTTCGCTTATCTGCTATTGACTAGTATTGCTTTATTCGGTGCGATCGCAATCAACTCGATTTAATCATCTAGTGATTTAGTACTCATCATGTAAAGACGTAGCATTCTACGTCTTTACAATAAATTAGAGCAAGACTTAAATTGCTCACACTCGCCTCATTCCTTTTGATTTATGTCTACCTACTAGACTCAGTTAATTTAGTTTCACTCAACACTAGCTAAATAATATTTCATGCCTGCGGTTAAAAGCAGTTGACTGCGGGCACTTTTTTCTAATCTTTAGGAGGATGACTTATGCTGGCTACAATTTTTTGCGCTTCATTTGCTTGGGCCACTTTGATTTTCTTTATTTTGAGTATCTGCTTTACTTTAAAACAAGGGATAAATCATTTAAAAAAGCTACATCAAATTCCTTGTCATGCTTGTGAATATTTCACTAACGACTATCGCCTTAAGTGTACTGTACATCCAACTAAAGCTTGTTCTGAGGAAGCGTTTGGCTGTCTTGACTTTGAACCTCAAACTTCTTTTTGTAATGCTTGTCAAAAGGGTCGGCAAAAGCTTTATTAAAATTTTCTAATTAGATAATTTCTAATCCGTAATACTCTAAATACTTATGAACAGACAATCTGATTTGCTATCGGAACTATGCGATTTTTTATATCCTCGTAGTCCATATTATGGGCAATTTAAACCAGAGTATCTAGTATTTAACGCTAATCTTCAAAATTTTTCTCAACGGGTAAACTACATTTGCAGCCTCCAAACTAGTGGTAAACTTTCACCACAAGAGGCTTACAAACAAATTCACATCCTCTGGAGACAGTTGAAAAGTGCTAAAAAAGAATTGGAAATTCGCTAGCTAAATAGAATGAAAATTGTATACGCCTGCGATCGCAGTCTTTGCAAGATGAGTGGAGTTGTCCACCAATTGAGTATTTTTAACAAAATGTAAAAAAGTTACATTGACTGGATTGATATGGAAATAAATTTTTACTCAGAAAAAAATTAAGGATGTAAAAACAACAACCATTTACACCCAAATTGCTAACAGACGCGATTAATCGCGTCTCTAGATTATGCTTCTTCTGAATTATCTCTTTTATGTCCTGGGGATGCTTCGTAAAGTGCATCGAGATGTTGACGCGCATCTTCAACGTTAATTGAACGCATTATCAAAAGTGGCTCTTTAATTAAATTCCCCGCGTTATCTAACAACTCTGGATGGGGTACAAACTGTTTTTTTGATGAATAATAACCAGAGTTACGTTGGTTATTCATTGGCGAGGAATTCGTTGGGTAAGTTCGCTCCCGATCGAAAGTGAACATAATCAGGTTACGGATTAAGTTGCCAACAGCTATAAATGCAAGGATTGTAAAAGCAAGAATGTAAAGCAGATGTAACATTGGATTTTCCTCCAGAACAGCAATTTTTAAAACTTTATTTTGTAACGCTTTGTTTCGCCGATACTGTACTCACAGTTAAGACGAATATTCTACGCACTTTTCAGGCGCTTACATTTATATGAAGCTATTTGTCAACCGTTATTCCACTTACGGTAGCATAGGATACATTATTTTGCTAATCCAGTTAATGTTAAGAAATTGTTAAGAATTTTCTACTATTTTTTTAAGACTGATTTACCATCTTGCGTAGACGCTTCCTTGGTAAGTCTTGAGACATCGCTAAGTTGTCTGCCGAAATTTAGCGCGCTTAGACTTCACGTCCTTGACGAAAGCGCATTGCGACATTCCAGCATTCTGTTACTAATTCATGCCAAGGCATTAACGTTGCCATATCAATTCCGACTTGTTTATCAGTTGCATTAAATAGCATCTTCGCCGTATTTAGTTCATCCTGAGCTTGCTTAACCCGCAAGAGCAAGTCAGATTGCTCTTGGTGACTCATAAATGAGAGTTCCTCAGTTTCGAGTAAATGGCGCGATCGCGTAAACCAATGCTGAAAATCTTCCAGCAGCGGATCTAAAACCGTTTTAAACAACTCAGGCCCTGGTAAATTTGAGTCTGACATAAATAAGAGGGATATTTCAAACTTGCTTACTAATATTAACGTTATTTACGTTTCTTAATACTTTTTAGATTTCTCTCATAATTACTTAATGTAAAATTTTGTAACAAAGGGCACAAAATTTATTATATAGTCTCGATCTCTGGTTTGTACAGTGCCTTTGGACAGGCATCTATAGGCATATATGACAGCGAGTTGCAATTCATAAGATAATTTAGCGATGTCTACGACGGGCTACGCCTACGCAGGCAATCCTGAATTTGAAACTCAGGTAACAAATCAAAAATTTATCTTTATTTTTGGATTGAAGAAGAATTCAGAAGTCAAAATTCAGGACTCAGAATCAAACCGCTACGCAAAGTCATTAGCTATTAGTCATTAGTCATTAGTTATTCGTAACGGACAAATGACAACGGACAAATGACAAATGACTAATTAACCAAAGTCGTTATAGTTGAATAAGCCTACAGATTCAGATAAATCACCTTTTGTAATCACCTCGCCAACGGTTCAGCAGCCAATGTCGCCAAATTCATCAAATCAGTCACAACAGTTAGAACAAGTTGAAAAAATCTATTTACCGCGTACCAGCGAATCGGAGAACTTAAAAAAGATTCGCCACACTGCTTCCCATGTTATGGCAATGGCGGTACAAAAGCTGTTTCCCAAGGCGCAAGTTACAATCGGCCCTTGGATAGAAAACGGTTTTTACTACGACTTCGACAGTCCAGAACCATTTAGCGAAAACGATCTCAAAGCCATCAAGAAAGAGATGGCGAAGATTATCAATCGCAAATTGCCAGTAATTCGGGAAGAAGTCAGCCGCGAAGAAGCCGAACGCCGGATTCAAGGAATTAATGAACCTTACAAGCTAGAAATCCTGGGAGATATCAAAGAGGAACCAATCACAATTTACCATCTGGGGAATGAATGGTGGGATTTGTGTGCGGGGCCTCATCTGGAAAATACTAGTGAATTAAACCCGAAAGCAGTTGAACTAGAAAGCGTTGCTGGCGCTTATTGGCGTGGGGATGAAACTAAAGCCCAATTACAACGCATCTACGCCACCGCTTGGGAAAGTCCAGAACAACTCGCTGAATATAAGCGACGCAAAGAAGAAGCGCTACGGCGAGATCACCGGAAACTGGGTAAGGAACTGGGATTATTTATATTTTCCGATCTAGTAGGGCCGGGTTTACCTTTGTGGACACCCAAAGGCACTTTGTTGCGGAGTACTTTAGAAGATTTCCTCAAGCAAGAACAGGTAAAACGGGGTTACTTATCTGTAGTAACACCCCACATTGCCAGAGTAGATTTATTTAAAACTTCTGGACATTGGCAGAAGTATAAAGAAGATATGTTCCCCTTGATGGCAGACGATCAGGAAGCTGCTGCACAGGAACAGGGCTTCGTGATGAAGCCGATGAATTGCCCCTTCCATATCCAAATATATAAGAGTGAGTTGCGCTCTTATCGGGAACTACCGATGCGACTGGCGGAATTTGGTACTGTTTACCGCTACGAACAATCAGGGGAATTGGGCGGTTTAACACGGGTGCGCGGCTTTACTGTAGATGATTCTCACCTGTTCGTTACCCCAGAACAGCTAGATAGCGAATTCCTTAGTGTGGTGGATTTGATTTTGTCGGTGTTCAATAAGCTGCAACTGAAGAACTTTAAAGCTAGACTCAGTTTCCGCGATCCTGCTAGCGATAAGTACATCGGTAATGATGAAGTTTGGGACAAAGCCGAAGGTGCAATTCGCCGTGCAGTTGAAACCTTGGGAATGGAACACTTTGAAGGGATTGGAGAAGCGGCATTCTATGGGCCAAAACTTGACTTTATCTTTAGTGATGCCCTAGATCGCGAGTGGCAATTAGGAACTGTACAAGTAGATTACAATTTGCCTGAACGCTTTGAGTTGGAATACGTCGCTGAAGATGGGGTTCGCAAACGTCCAGTAATGATTCACCGTGCGCCTTTTGGTTCGCTAGAACGGCTAATTGGGATCTTGATTGAAGAATATGCGGGTGATTTTCCTTTGTGGTTAGCGCCAGTGCAAGCTAGATTACTGCCAGTGGGTGATACACAGTTAGACTTTGCGAAAGATGTGGTGGCGAAGATGCGTGCATTAGGCATCCGTGCAGAAGTTGATACCAGTGGCGATCGCTTGGGTAAACAAATTCGCAATGCAGAGAAAGAAAAAATACCCGTGATGGCTGTGGTGGGAGCTAAGGAAGTGGAAACTAATACCTTAAGTATCCGTACCCGCGCCTCTGGGGAATTGGGAGTTATAGCTGTAGATGAGGTGGTAGATAAGATGAAAGATGCGATCGTTAAGTTCGAGAATTTCTAAAATCTAACCGCAAGCGCACACTAATCATATATTGGTGTGCGTTTTGTCTAGCTGGTAGGTTTTGGGAAGGTGCGATCGTAACGTATTTAATTATTAAAGGCTCATTAATGGAGTTCAAAGACTCGTTAACAAAGATCAAAGGTGGATTCATCCAGTTCAAATACTCATTTTAATTTTAACTTTTCATGAGATTTGGAAGAGCATAAAGTATCACAGACAACAAAAGTTTTCTCAATCACCGCACTCAAGAAAACTTTTCAAGTTATTTAAGACTGATAGGATTGATTTAAAGACTTGTGGAATCTGCTCTTCGTAAACAGACTGGACTTGCATAAATTAATGTCAATAATTTTTGACTAACATGATGAACCGCTTTACCTCTATTTTGCTGGCTGGCTTGATAGCATCTGCATCAGCTTTGGCTATTTCTCCAAAAGCTGAGGCTAATACACCAGCATCTTATCTTGCTGAGTTTGATAGCTACGGCTATGAACACAACAACGATGCTAACTACGAACGTCATAGTCGTCACTACAGAAATGGTGATTATGACCGCCACAATGACCTTCGCAACATTCGTGACGATCGCCGTTATGACCGCGACAATAACCGCCGCTATGACCGCGAAAATAATCGCCGCTATGAGCGCGAAAATAATCGCCGTTATGAGCGTGAAAATAATCGCCGTTATGAGCGCGAAAATCATCGCCGTTATGAGCGCGAAAATAACCGCCGATATGACCGCGAAAATAACCGCCGATATGACCGCGATAATGACCTTCGCAACATTGATAATAACCGTCGCTATGAGCGCGATCGCGGCTGGGAACGTAGAATCATTGTGCCTACGTATTAAGCTTAGTTCCAAGTGAACTGAGCATTGATTCTACTTGGCAGTAGGACAAACACAATCTCTTTATTCCAGTCATATCATGTCCGCTTGATTGCTTATTAAACCCAAAAAACCCCACCCCGCTAAACCTGCGTTTTATCTCCCCTCCCCGCCTGCGGGGAGGGGTTGGGGGTGGGGTGCAATGACTATGGGAATCATAACTAACTATGCGGACATAATATCATTCCAATATCTGACTTTTCACTCTTATCTAGAAAACCTCGCTTCTATTCCCTAGTAAGGAAACTTGCTCAGGGATTAGGTTTAGCGTTAGCTATTCTACATGATGTGAAAGGTCAGATTTTTATTAAATTTAGGACTTACGCAACTGGCACAAGCGATCGCTCTCTATAGTACATAAGTATTAAT
>NZ_JAVRCD010000075.1:30319-35915 GCF_034530895.1 Nostoc sp. DedQUE08 | reverse complement strand
TCCTTGTTTTCCCTGAATTCACTTCTTGGCAACCTTGTCAATGCGTAAGTCCTATGGCTTACAGCAAATAATTAGCATTAATCTGTATAAAAGTTGTCCCCAATCTTTGCTCAGATATCTTGAAGGTGGGGAGCAACTAAGAATTCAAATTTAACTTATGCGAAATTCAAAGTCAAGGGATGCAATCGTTACAAGTATCCTAACTATTAGCTGTATGCAAATTAAATGCACTACAGCTGATTACTTGAATTTTGCTCAAGATTTGATGAATTGTTCTTAAATATTTAGTAAGAATTCTCAATAGGCAATGATTGTTGCAAATTGCTCCCAAGATTTGTTATATTCTCAACTAACAAGCTTTGTTGAGAACTATTAGTATGACTGTCTACACAACTACTTCACTCAAGGCAGAACTGAACGAACGAGGCTGGCGTTTAACTCCCCAGCGCGAAACAATTTTACACATTTTTCAAGAACTTCCGCAAGGCGAACATCTGAGTGCGGAGGATCTTTATCATCGGCTCGAAACTGATGGTGAAGGGATCAGTCTGTCAACTATTTATCGGACTTTGAAGTTGATGGCAAGGATGGGAATTTTACGGGAATTAGAATTGGGCGAGGGACATAAGCATTATGAGATCAACCAGCCCTATCCCCACCATCACCATCACTTAATTTGTGTTCGATGCAACTCAACTATTGAGTTTAAAAATGATTCAATTTTAAAAATTGGGTCAAAAACCGCTCAAAAAGAAGGTTTTCACCTCTTAGATTGTCAAATGACCATCCATGCAGTGTGTCCCAAGTGCCAACGGGCGCTGATGCCGCTTTAGCACTTGGGTGGATAAATAAGACGAAACTACTCAAATTAACCAAATAAATGGAATCTGAGCAGTTCGTAATTTGCTGTTACTGGAGGCAAGCAACCAGTTGGGAACTGATACTAACGACACCAAAGCGGATGTTAAAAGCGTCCGCTCTTAAGATCCTTAAGACTAATCCCGTAGAATTCTTGGGCTTGTTTAATCGCTTTTTTGGTGTCATCTGCCATCACACCATTGAGCTTGCCTTTATAAAAACCCCGTTCCCGGAGTCGGGTTTGAATTTCTAAGGTATTAAATTCGCTTTTGCTAGTAGTATTAACTGAGCTATATAACTTAGCTCGCGTAGTTGGGCCAGCAACACCACTTGCTGCTAAGAAATTAGCCGCCTGAAATCTCTTTACAGCATCAGCAGTGTAAGGGCCATAGTAGCCATTTGGCTCTCCCTCTAAATATCCTGCTTGGATCAATTGTTCTTGAACAATTCTAACTGGCTCACCGCGATCGCCTACACGAAGTTTGTCTCGATTGACTACCTTTTTGGGAGCCTCTTCTCCATCACCAATGCCAGTTTCTGGCAATTTAGCTAATGTTGCTGGTCCAACAACACCGTCAACGCTTAATTTGTAAGAATCTTGGAACCGCTTGACAGATTCTTCGGTAATTGGGCCAAATATGCCTGTGGCGTTTCCGTAATAGAAGCCTGCGATTCTTAACCGTTCCTGTAAAGCTCTGACATCTTCACCTTCATCCCCCTTAGCAAGGTAGTTAGGATTGCGGCGTTTGCTGGTGGCTGAACTAGTAGTGCTGGACTTTTTCGCTTGTGCGCTTACAGCAGTAGTTCTTTGAGCTTGTGTAGCCCTAGTTGTAGGCTTTTTCGCTTGCCAACTTTCTAATTTTTGCAGAGTGCTTGTTCCAACAATGCCGTCTACTGGTAAACCAGCGGCCTTTTGAAAGCGCCGTACAGCTTCTTGGGTGGATGCGTCATATACTTGGGTAACAGAAGATTGGTAAAAACCTGCTGTTCGCAACTTTTGTTGTAGATTTCTGACAGAAGGGCCTCGATCGCCTTTTTCTAGTGCCATGACGCTGCTAACAGCGCCAAGAATAGATAAAGACAGAGCAAGGGGCAACATATACTTCCAAGCCCTACCTGAAAGCCTTTTCCAGTCTGGTGCAGCTGCGTCCTTAAACAAGGAACTGAGGGAGACCAATTCACTGGGTGTGCTGTCTTCGTAGGCGAAAGCTAGGTGCAAATACGCAAGATTCTCCATATTTGTTTCCTACACCATTGATTTTTCTTCGATAACTGCTTCAGCTTGATGTACTAGGTTCCTCAAAGCTTCTAATGTTCCTATATTTACATCCTCCCATAAATTGCGCTTGTGTGCTTCTAATAATTTTTCAGCAATATCACGCAGTGCGTAAGGGTTATTTTGCTGAATAAATTCTACAACAACTGGATCGAGTAAATAAGCATCTACTATGCCTTGATACATGTAATCTTCAGCACATTTTGCGGTTGCATCGTAGGCGAAGAGATAATCTACCGTCGCCGCCATTTCAAAAGCTCCCTTGTATCCGTGGCGCATTACTCCTGCAATCCACTTGGGATTAACTACGCGAGAACGATACACTCGTGCAATTTCTGCTTTCAGTTGGCGAACGCGTGGTTGGGCGGGTATAGAATTATCTCCAAAGTAAGTTTGGGGATTTTTTCCCTGTAGAGAACGCACGGCTGCTGTTAAGCCACCCTGAAATTGGTAATAATCATCAGAATCGAGTAGATCGTGTTCGCGGTTGTCTTGATTGTGCAGGACTATTTGCATTTGAGACAAGCGTTGTTTGAAGGCTTCGGTATTGGGGACTGGGGACTGGGGATTAGGAATAATTTCTGCTCCTCTGCTCCCCTGCTCTCCTGCTCCTCTGCTCCCCTGCTCCCCTGCTCCCCTGCTCCCTTGCTCCCCTGCTCCCCTGCTCCCCTGCTCCTCTGCCAAGTTTCCCGAAGAATAGGCGTAAGAACTCCAGTTAATGTAGGCGCGGGCTAAATCTTCGTCATCTGTCCAGTTTTGCGATTCGATTAAACCTTGGAGTCCGGCGCCGTAAGCACCTGGACGAGAACCAAAAATGCGATAGCGCGATCGCACCACTGCTTCTTGTATAGTTAATCCTTGGCTTGTCCACAAATCAGTCTCTTGGCGAACTGCATCTGCTAAGGGATTTTGTTCTGGCGGTTCATCTAAATCTGCTACTGCTGATACTGCTTGAGCGAATAAGTCAATCAAGTTGGGAAAAGCATCGCGGAAGAATCCCGAAATTCGCAAGGTGACATCTACACGGGGACGCCCCAAAATCGCTAAGGGTAAAATTTCAAAATCTACTACTCGCCGTGCTGCACCATCCCAGACTGGCTGGACTCCGAGTAAAGCCAAGGCTTCGGCAATGTCATCACCGCCTGTTCTCATGGTGGCTGTTCCCCACAATGATAAACCTAGTGTTTTGGGATACTCGCCATGTTCTTGAGTGTAATATTCTACGAGAGTTTCAGCGGCTTTTCTGCCGATATCCCAAGCTGTCTCTGTGGGAATGGCGCGAATATCGACAGAATAAAAGTTTTTCCCTGTTGGGAGAACTTCCGGGCGGCCGCGTGTAGGTGCGCCAGATGGAGCGCTTGGGACATATCCGCCATCGAGTCCGTGTAATAAATGGGTGATTTCTTCGTGGGTTTGTTGTAAGGCTGGGAGGAGGCGATCGCTTATCCAGTTAAGGGTAGTGCTGAGTGGGGAGTTAGGAGTTAGGAGTGAGGAGTTAGGAGTTATGAGTTGTTCTACTAAAAGGGCGGCGTGTTCTTCTAGGGCTTCGACGAGATCGCCGAGGGTACGGCATTCTGTGCCATTGACTATTGAGTATTCACCGCTAGGCATTGACAAATCGGCTGTGAGGGGATCGAAGTCTAGACCCCAATCTTGAGCGATCGCACGGGTAATACCTGGAGAATGGCGATTGGGGATGCGAGCGATCGCTACTATTAAATCCCTCAATTGTCGTCCTTGGGGACATTGCCCAAAAATGTGCAACCCGTCGCGGATTTGGGCTTCTTTTAATTCACAAAGATAACCACCTATGGAATTCAAAACCAGAGATTCAGACTTAAAAATTTCTGTTTCATTTTGAATTCCTAAATCTAGATGGAGATTTTCTTTGATTACCAGTTCGTGGATGCGATCGCGAATTACTGGCAAACGCGAAGGATCTAAACTGTCGGCTTCATAATACTCATCAATTAAATTTTCTAACTGTTGCAAAGAACCGTAGAGTTCCGCGCGAGTCATTGGCGGCGTGAGGTGATCTATAATCACCGCTTGAGCGCGACGTTTGGCTTGGGAACCTTCACCAGGATCGTTGACAATAAACGGGTACAGGTGGGGAAGTGCGCCGAAAGCTACTTCTGGATAACAATTACTCGATAAAGCCACACTTTTACCCGGTAGCCATTCTAGATTTCCGTGTTTTCCCACATGAACTACAGCATCAGCACCAAAAGTTTCTCTAACCCAATAGTAGAAAGCTAAATAAGCATGGGTTGGTTCTAAATCCGGCGCATGATAATTCAAGCTGGGGTCATTATCATAACCCCTTGCAGGCTGAATTCCCACGAAAATGTTGCCGAGTTTAATTCCAGAAATGGGGATTGGGGATTGGTTATTATCTTCATCTCCCTTCTTCCCATGCCCCATGCCCCATGCCCCATGCCCTATTCCCCACCTTTCACTAATACCTTGCTGAACTGCTGGCGGTAATGAAACGAAATATTCTTGATATTCTTCCCAAGAAACACTTTGGTGTACCGGAAGCAATTCTCTACCTTCTGGATCGTTGGTTACACCATCTGTCAGCCGTTGAATCAACTCGTCTCCTTGAGCAGGTGGATTTTCTACTTCATACCCAGCTTGACGTAAAGCTTGCAGGATTTCTACACAACTTGCTGGGGTGTCGAGTCCCACACCATTGGCGAGGCGGCCATTGCGGTTGGGGTAGTTTGCCAGAATTAGGGCAATTCGACGTTCTTGGGGTGGTTTGGAACGTAGACGCGCCCAATTTGCTGCTAGGTTAGCAACGAACTCGATGCGATCGCTCACTGGTTGATAAATTACCACATCTGTTTCTAAATGAGGATTACGAGTTTGCAATGCTTTAAAAGATACAGCACGAGTAATAATCCGCCCATCTACTTCTGGTAGCGCCACATTCATCCCAATATCGCGGGGAGAAAGCCCTTGAAACTGTGACTCCCACTGCTCAATCGATCCGCCACTGAGGATTACCTGCAACACAGGCACATCTAATTTTTGCCAAAGTTCGGTTTGGGGTGTTTCGCTTTCCAAGCGTGCTAAAGAAAAACTAGTGGTATTTAGCAGCACGGCTATTGATTCGGCTTCTTTGGGTTGAAAAAATTCACTCAACTCAACTTGCACATCTGGTTCGCGCAATGAAGAAACAAATACTGGCACTGGTTGTAAATTTTTCTGTACCAAAGCTTCGCATAAAGCATCAATTACTTTAGTATTCCCTGCTAAATAATGAGCGCGGTAGAAAAGGATGCCGACTTTGGGCATTGGGGATTGGGGACAAGGGGACAAGGAGACAAGGGGACAAGGGGACAAGGTGGATTCATCCGGTTCAAAGGTGGATGAACGAGTATCTGAGGTGGATTCATCCGGTTCAAAGGTGGATGAACGGAGTTCTGAGGTGGATTCATCCGGTTCAAAGGTGGA
>NZ_JAVRCD010000075.1:0-30219 GCF_034530895.1 Nostoc sp. DedQUE08 | reverse complement strand
AGGTGGATGAACGGAGTTCTGAGGTGGATTCATCCGGTTCAAAGGTGGATGAACGAGTATCTGAGGTGGATTTATCCAGTTCAAAGGTGGATGAACGAAGTTCTAACTCTCCCCTGCTCCCCTGCTCCCCTGCCCCCCTGCTCCCCTGCCCCTCCACTCCCCACTCATACAATCCCACGCGCGGAATCGGTTGAGGTAATGGGGGATTATATGCAGTTAATAAGCACCTATTGGAGATAAATTGCAGAGCATTAACGAAATTTGCCACGCCGCCTTCGCTAAAATACTGCCATACCTGGTTAACAATACCCAAAGGCACGGTAGACTGGGAAATTAAATCGGGATCGAAAGCGTCATCCCCTGGCATTACAATGAGGGTTATACCATTACGTTGCACAATTTCTTGCACTACTTCTAAGCCATAACCCCAGTAAGAACGTCCTCCTAATAAGCGCAAAATAATTACTTGGGCAAATTCTAAAACTTGCTCGCCATAAGTATCTATGCTTAATTGTTGCTGCAACTGCAATAGGTTGGCGACTCTTAATGCCGGAAAGCTTGGGGGTAATTTTGTCACCGCAGCTGCCAAGGTTTGAATGTCGGTATCAGCAGCCGTAATCAAGACAAAAGGGGCGGGGGTTTGTTCTAAAAAAATTATACCTTCTGACTGATTCCATCCACCCGATGTGCTACTTATACGATGCATAATCCTGTGTTACCGTTTTAAGTTATTGGTTAGTACATAATCAAAACAAACTTTTTTCCCTGGATTGTGCCCTCTCTTACCAAAATGATTGAAAATGCTTAGTTCTCCTGATTTGAGCTTTTCTCGAACCTTGCCTATTGTTGTATTTAATCAGCTTGGGGAGTTGTTAGAACAAATGGCTCAAACGGTGGGAAGTGCCGTTTTGATACTGACAGAAGCTACGTTGGCGCGGATTTACATACCTGTGGAGTGGCAAAGGCAAAGGTTTACATTAGTGGTTTCTGAGCAGTTTAGCGCCCTTTTGGTAGGAACATTTGAGCAAGGAAGCAGGGAAATAGAGGGGCAAGGAATTTACTCAGAAATCAATGCTCAGTTGACGTTTAATTTGGAGGCGATCGCTTCTTTTGTCTGCGAGTTGAGAGACTTGTTTGAGTGCGATTCTTATACTCACCAAAATCTCAAACGCTATCAGCAAATTATTAAACCCAATGATGCCACGCTCCAAAGTCAATTTACGCTGTTGTTATTAGAATATCTCCTAACTCAGCCAAACCAAGAAATAATAGCATCTCCCAGCCCAATTGGGCCAGCAGTTTATATCTGTCAGCCAGTGGAAGATGCTTTAAAAAAACAAATTTCCCAAGAGCGGTTGTTAAACCAGGTAACAACGCAGATCCGCAAAAGCCTAGATTTGCCGGTCATTATGGCAACGGCAATTACACAGGTACGTGAGTTTTTGGAATTAGACAGATTAGTAATTTATAAATTTGCAGCTTCACAAGTAAATACTCAACCATACCAGTCTGATACTATTCCCTTCAATGAAAGGGCACTGACAACAGACATGGAACTATCGGTTAGGGAATCTACCGAAATCTATTTTTCTATACACGAAAACAACGATCGATACTCGCCTTTTATATCAACAAATAATCAACCTCTACTAGGAGATTGCCAAAAGTATGGAGGTTATATTGTCTATGAAGCTCGTGCTACAGATGCTATTACATCGGTGTTGAATTACACGGAAAAAAATTGCTTTATCCGAACCTCTCAGTGTTGGGAGAAGTATCAGCAAGGTTTTACCTTGGCTGTGGATGATGTCGAAAAAACTTATGCTCTAGAAGAATGTTTGTTGAATTTTTTAAGGGAATGCCAAGTTAGGGCTAAGTTAGCTGCACCGATAATGTTTGAGGACAAACTGTGGGGATTGCTGATTGCTCATCAGTGCGATCGCCCATACCAATGGAATGATAGCGAAAAAAGCTTGCTGGTTGCGATCGCAGAACAATTAGCGATCGCTATTCACCAAGCTGAGTTAATGCAAACTCTCACCCAAGAAAAACAAAATCTCGAACAACGAGTTATTGAGCGGACAATGGCCCTGCGTGATGCTCTCCTCGCTGCCGAAGCTGCTAGCCGAATTAGAAGTGAGTTTCTCGCTACTATCAGTCATGAATTGCTGACGCCTTTAACTTATGTGATTGGGATGTCTTCGACGTTATTACGCTGGCCTTTGGGTGAATTGAGCCAACGACAACGGGGTTATCTGCAAACTATCCACGACAGTGGAGAACATTTATTAGCAATGATTAATGACATCCTCGATTTATCGCAAATCGAGGCTGGTAAAACAGCTTTAAATATTTCGGAATTTTCTTTAGTAAATGTTGCCGAAAATGCTCTGAAGTCACTGCAAAAAAAAGCAGCGATCGAACAAATTAATCTCATCCTTGATTTGCAAATCGATCCCAGGTGCGATCGCTTTACCGCCGATGCCGAACGAGTAGAACAAATTCTTTGGAATCTGTTAACTAACGCGATTAAATTCACCCCTAAAAGTGGCAGCGTTACCTTACGTCTTTGGGTGGAAGATAATACTGCTATTTTTCAAGTGGAAGACACCGGAATCGGCATTCCCGAAGAACAATTACCATTACTGTTTGAGAAATTTCAGCAACTCGATACACCCTATCGCCGCCGCTACGAAGGCACCGGACTTGGACTAGCTTTAACTAAACAACTCGTGGAACTCCATCGAGGTCGAATTGAAGTAGAATCAACTGTAAGTATTGGCTCGATTTTTACTGTATGGATACCAACTCAAGCAATGAGAGTGGGGAGTTAGAAATTAGGAGTTTGGAGTTTGGAGTTTGGAGTTAAGAGTTTTACTCTCCAACACTACAAGGGTTAGGATTAGGGATTAGGTCTGTATTGGACTCAATTGCAAACCGATATATTAGCTAATCAAAGTAGTGAATTTTGGCGTTTATGAAAATATTAGTGTTTTGAATATGTCTTCCTAGAACGCCTATTCTGATTTTAAGACTGCTAAGAGAATTCGCATTATTTCTTCTAAATCTTCTGGAACTCTATAACTATTAATTGCTAATTCAAAATGTTTGTTTGCTCTATCTAATCTAGCAAACTGCCATATCTTACCTGTAGTTACAGAACCGATCAAAATAGGTTGCTCTGTAATTGCAGGAGATTCTTCCCACTGATCTAACGCTATCATTTCGGCAACTAATTGAGTGAATCCTCTAGTTAAATCTTCATATTTAGCTTCAACTACTAACAATTGATTTGTTTGATAAGTTCTAATTAGATAATCTAAATTTCCCTGAAGTAGATTAGAAACTTTGATGCCAAATTCAATTCTAATCTGAACATTTGTATAATGAATTAACTCTAAGACTACCTTAGATATTATTACTTCTCTTCTTGCCAACTCCGTAGTTAAAGGTACATAAGGCAGTACTTCAGTAATTCTATCTCTTAGTTCAGCTAACCTATCTAACTCTCCTTGATATAGTGGTAACATTAAATTAACTAAGACTAACTTATACCCGAAATAATCAGCTAAGTCTTCTGAATAATAACCATTTTCAAAATACTTACTAAAGGTATAATTTTGATTAGGATCTAACTTCACTTGATACACCTCTACTTTCTAAAAACTCTATCTGCTTGCAGTCACACAAGAGGGTTAAGCTTGCGTGGCTGACGTGGATATGAGTTGATGCAGACCTTGAACATTGCTCCTGCGATGTCTACGACGGGCGGTTCCTGAGCGCAGCCGTACCCCTTTGGGGAAGTAAGCTACGCGCAGCGTCTCCGACAGGAGAAGGGCTACGCCTACGCTTAAATTCATACTTTAATTATGCAATGCCAATTTTTTATTTTGAGGCTAGGCTAACGAGCATTTTTTCAAAAATTTTCAACACATGCTCCTCTCCATTGTCTCTAATAAAAATGCCAAAATTGGGGTGAGAGTTGATTTCAATTAACCAATATTGATTATCTCGATCTAATACGATATCAAAACCACCATAATCAAGGTCTAATTCTTCAAAAACTGGTTGAGCAAAATTAGCAATCTCTGATAGTATTTGTGGATCGTTAATATACTTGGCTTTCGCACCATCCCAGTGTAGAGGACTGAGATTACCGATAAATTTCGCATCAGTTATATCTTTTTCATAGAGCAAAACTAACTCTTTATTTAAGAAAACCGCTCTATATTCAGATTTGATCTGAATAAATTCTTGAGCAAGAGCGACGTAATCATATTTATGATTAATAGTAAAAATTTCTTTTAAAGCAGTTTCAATTTCATCTAGATTCTTAGACAAAAAGACATTATGTCCGCTTGCACCAGAGTTTCTTTTAATAATTACTGGTGTTTCAAAGTTTTCTTTTATTTCTAATACGATATCTTGAATAGTTGGAAATTTTAAGTAAATCTTATATTTGATGTCACAGAAAGGGGAAAGAAAACCCACTGTCAGAGGAAGTTTAACTTTTTTATTTAAAACATGATAAGTATATTCTTTGTCTTTGAGCAGGTGTGCTACTGCTTGATTAAGTAAGGGAGTACTATAGTTACAAAAATAATGCTGTTTACTATTCAATTTTATTTTGACTAAATTTTCCGAAGGATGAAGAATTTCATAGCTGATATTTAAATTTTCACAAGCTTTCAGCAATAGCGAAACGTTGTCTAACATAAATACTTAAAGTTCAACTCAAAATTACGAATTACGAATTACGAATTACGAATTACGAATTATTTTAACTTGCTGTTTGCCGTTTAAAAATTACTATCTCAGTCCCAACAACTGGGTTACGAGCTATTAGCTGATTTTGGGAGTCGAGAATTTCTAAATGGGTAAAATCAAGTTCTTGAGAGCGTTGTAATATTTCCGCAGCTAGTTTGTCTTGCTGAGATTCATTGAGAGTGTACCAATCGTTACTAATTTTGACAGTCAAGTTACTTGTACGGAAGTTGGCTTGAATTGACTTTATCAGACCAGAGGCAACGCGATCGCTAATTTCAGCTACCTGATTTTCAATAGCCGCAATCAAAGCTTGTTCAGGTGTCAATTCTATGATGGGTGTCGGTGTTGGTGTTGGGATTGGCGTTGGCGTAGGAATTGGTTCTGGTTCTGGTGTTGGTGGGGTAATTTGTGCTTCTGGCGGTGGCGTAATTTCTTCTGGTGGCTGTGGTTCTGGTGCGACTGATTCCGGTGGAGTAGTTATCGTTGGTGTTGGTATCGGAACCTCTTCAACTGGGGGAACAGTTGCTATTTCCGTAGGTTTCCCAGTAAAGATAGTCGTAGTTGTCCAAATGAGAATTACAGCAATTCCAGTCACAATTCCTGTCAAAGCTGTATCTGATAACTTTGTTGACAAATTTGATGGTAAAAACAAGCGGATTGTCCTTAACAATCCACCCCACCGCAACTGAAGCTGCTGAAAAAAACCAGGTTTTTCCTCAGTACCAGGTGGGGGTGGTGTCTCCAGTTTTTCCACAGTTACTTCTAAAACCCCAATCGTCCCTTGGAGAAGTTGGATAATTTTAGCCTTCCAAAATGGCTGAACTCTCTGGTAAGGTTTTTGGGGAGGTTGAGTTACTTGCTTATCCGTCGGTTTTGACTGATTGTCTTGTGACATGGAACTTTCACCAAAAGCAGCGAATCAAAGACAAACAACGTACATTATTACTGGTGCTGCCTTCTTTTGCCTTAATGTATCACTACATTGCACATTGCTTCAGCTAAACTGACTATTTATTAAATTTGGTGAGTTATGAACCTGAAACGCCGTCAATTTTTATTTTTAAGTAGCTTCAGCGCCATTGGTACAGGATTTTTAGCCTGGATGTTTACTCATCAAAATCATCAAAGTGCTGATATTAGCGACTCAACAACAGCTATAGCCGCTAACCCAGCCAAAAAAGACTTGTTATTACGTTTTGTGTCTGTTGCAGATACGGGGACTGGCGCTAAAGGACAGTATGCTGTGGCTAGAGCGATGAATGCGTATCATCAGAAAAATCCTTATGATTTAGTCGTTTTAGCTGGAGACAACATTTACAATAACGGCGAGATTGAGAAAATTAATGCAGTTTTTGAACGTCCCTATCAAGGTTTACTAAAGCTTGGTGTGAAATTTCAGGCTTGTTTAGGTAATCACGATATTCGTACTGAAAATGGCGATCCACAAGTCAAGTATGCTGGCTTTAATATGAAGGGACGTTACTATACATTTAAACGTAATCAAGTACAATTTTTCGCTTTAGATACTAACGGGAATGCTGATTGGAAAAATCAGCTAAGTTGGTTAGAAAAAGAATTAAGTCTTAGTAATGCTCCTTGGAAAGTAGTGTTTGGTCATCATCCGATTTATTCATCGGGTCAGTATGGGAATAATCCAGATTTTATTAAAACTTTTACTCCCCTATTTAAAAAATACGGCGTTCAACTTTACATCAATGGTCACGAGCATAATTATGAACGCACTCGTGCTATTGATGGGACAACTTATTTAATTTGTGGTGCGGGTGCTGGTAATCGTCCTGTAGGGCGTTCTGAGTGGACAGGATATTCTACCAGTGACTTAAGTTTTGCTTCTTATGAAGTGTATAAAGATAGAATAGAAATAAGTGCGATCGCTACTAATAATCGCGTTTTTGATAAAGGGATTATTCAATTAAAATCAGCTTAGTTATATGACTCAGCAAGAACTTCCTTCTGCACTCAAAAATATTGTTGAATCATCTCAAACACCAGATACTATATTTTCTGCACTGTTACCAGCTATAGGCGATTTTTTACAGTCTGATAGATGTTTTCTATATCTGCACAATCCACAGAATAACCTTGGTAGAGTTGCCTTTTGTTGGATTCGTACTCCAGATGTACCTACTGTTTATAATGAAGAATGGGCAACACAACCCCCATCTGTAACAGATGAAGATCCGATGTTTGCTGCTGCGCTACGTGCTAAACCTTCAATCTTTGTAGAAGATGTAGAAACAGCTGATTCTCAGGTTTTAAATCGGGAATTTGAACAGAAGTATTTTGGACATCGTGCCCTTATTCATGCCCATATCCGCCAGGATGGGCAACTCTGGGGAATTTTACAACCATGTATTTTTGGTCATCCCAGAATTTGGACTGAATATGAACGAGTAGTGATTAATAATCTTGTCGAAAAAATTACGCCTATTGCAGTTTCTTATGTCAAGTCTGCTTTTGATTAGTGTTAGCACTTAAATTTATCGATTGAAGTGGTAGTTTTTGTTTTTCCCACTCATGCAAATTTATGATTCATACTCTTGACAAAATCTCCAAGAGATCGAATGAAACAGCCCTGCCTTATTTTCAAGGCAGGTTTATGAATGAGCAGAACAATCAAAATTATCGTTCACAAAGTCGTTACTGACCGTCCTGCACGCAGGGAACCACGAGTGAGTTCAAAAACGCCGCCCCAAAGCCTACCCCTTCATGACAAAACCTCGACAAGAATTACGGAAACAACTGCAAACTTCTTAATTGGCAACTGTTTCCGCTTTTCTTAGTACTATTTGTCTTTAGGCTACAGTGACTCCTAGCGTATAGGAACCAGCATTAAAATAGCCAGAACTGAAAGTCCCGCCATTTTGAGGGAAGTAATCATAATCACTTACTGAAATGGAGTAAGTACCTGCCCCTAGTGAAGCGGTGATTGATTGAGAACTACTGGAACTCTGTAAGTTACCGGCACTATTAAATAGGCCGAGAACTGGATAGTTATTGTTATAAGTCGGCGTGTTGATAGTCACAGTTCCTGGGTTGGCTAAAGAAAATGTGAAAAAGTCGAAATCAGGCTTGTTCCCTGGAAGCGTTGCCAGTTGAGCAGAGGTATTAACTTCTGAACCTAATGTTAAAGTACCTAGCTTCTCAGCAGTAGCTAGTGTGTTATTTGTCCCTTGTCCAGCATCTTCTTTCTCGTAGAACAGGAAGTCGTCACTATCAAGCTTCAGAGGCGATGCTTGCACAACACCAATGAGTTCATCTAGCTCTCCTGAGTTGTCCAAAAATACCCTTGTATCGGCTCCCACAGTCTGCAAGCGATAGTCTCCCACTGTTCCTTTGAGCTGGATTGCATCTTCGTTGGAGTTGAAGCCACTGATGGTAGCGTAGTCTGCCAAACCACTACTTCCACTGTTGTTATCGTCATAGAAGACATTAGTAGCATCTCCAAGTAAGAACTTATCTTCCCCAGGCCCTCCAGTTAGGGTATCAACCTCCCCTAATCCAGGAGAATCAGAACCATTAGTATCAACGCCTATGAAGACATCATTTCCAGGCCCCCCAAGGAGAATGTCATTGCCGACCCCGCCACCGAGGGTGTCATTGCCTTCTCCTCCTTCGACTTGGTCATTGCCAGCCCCGCCAAACAGGCTGTCATTCCCATCCTCGCCCAAGACGAGGTCATTACCTTCCTGACCATCAAGAAAGTCATCGCTATCTCCACCAAGCAAGGTGTCATTGCCGCCTCTGCCAAAAAGGGTATCACTGCTGCCTGCTCCAATCAGGGAGTCGCTAAAACTAGAACCAAAGACTTGCTCGATATTGAACAGGACATCATTGCCATCTCCCCCACTGGCAGTTCCAGCGCTAAGGTCAACGGTGACTCCAGCAGTGGCATTTGAATAGTCAGCAGTATTAATGCCAGTCCCACCAAAGAGTTGGTCATCCCCGCCTCCACCTTGGAGTTGGTCATCGCCATCCCCACCAAGCAAGGCGTCATTGCCGTTGCCGCCTAGCAGGGTATCATTGCCTTCTCTACTAATGAGGTTGTCATTCCCGTCCTCACCATTGAGAAAGTCATTGCCAGCCCCACCAAGCAGGATGTCAATGCCGCTACCGCCAAGCAGGGAGTCATTGCCGTACCCGCCATTGATAAAGTCGTCGTTAGCCCCGCCAAGGAGGGTGTCATTGCCGTTATCGCCAAAGAGGCGGTCATTACCAGCCTCACCATTGACAAAGTCATTCCCGTCCCCACCACTGATGAAGAAGTCATTGGCAGCTCCGCCAAGGATGGTGTCATTGAACCTAGAACCAACGACTCTTTCAATCTCCAACAGGACATCACTCCTGCCCTGCCCTGTAGCGGTTCCAGTGGCAAGGTTAATCGTGACTCCGGAAGTGGCACTGAAATAATCAACAGTATCAACACCAATTCCACCCAAGAGTTGGTTATTGCCAGTCCCACCACGCAAGGTGTCATCGCCAGCCCCACCACGGACAGTATCGTCGCCTTCTTCGCCATCAAGCAGGTCATTGCCAACTCCACCATCAAGCAGGTCATTGCCACCTCTACCAAAGAGGGAATCATTACCGCGCCCGCCAATTAGAAAGTCTTTGAAACCAGAACCAAAGACTTGTTCGATATTAAACAGGACATCATTCCCAGCCCCTCCATTGGCGGTTCCAGTCGCCAGGTTGACGGTGACACCGGCAGTGCTATTTGAATAGTCAGCAGTATCATTGCCAGTCCCACCAAAGATTTTGTCATCCCCGTCCCCTCCTTCTAGTCGGTCATGGCCAGCCCCGCCAAGGAGGGTGTCATCGCCAGCCTGACCAATCAAGTTGTCATCGCCATTCTCGCCATCAATCTGGTCATCGCCAGCCCCGCCATTGAGGGTGTCAACCCCTTCCCCACCAAAGAGTTGGTCTTTACCGTCTTCTCCAGCGAGTCGGTCATTTCCGTCCCCGCCTTCGATAAGGTCATTGCCAGACCCAGCAAGGAAAGCATCATTACCGAACCCACCAAGCAGGGTGTCGTCACCGCCTTTGCCAAGGAGTTGATCGTCCCCATCCTCGCCATCGAGAAGGTCATTGCTAGATCCACCAAGGAGGACATCATCGCCCAACCCACCAAGTAGGGTGTTCTCGCCGTCCTCACCATTGAGAAGGTCATTGCCGTCCTCGCCATTAAGCGAGTCATTGCCAGCCCCACCCAAGAGGTCATCATTGCCCCCCCGACCAAAGAGGTTATCATCACCGCCCTGACCAAGGATAGCGTCATTCTCAAACGTGCCAATTAGAGTGTTATTGCTGTTGTCTCCAATAATGTCTGCCATATTAATCCCCTCGGTTATAAGTTTGATTCAGAGATATTCGCTGGCAGAGGTGTCATCTATGAGTAACCCTGCCAGCGGAGAAAACCCTAGATAGGTAGTTCAAAGAAATGCAACATCTACTTAGACTGGTTTCGTAACCGCTTAATAATCCGGGGTAAATCGCTCAGTGACAAGGCTCAAATGGCGTAAACTCGTTCCTGAACTGGTAGTTCGCCCCGATTTATTGAGCGGTTACTTTCATCTTTTGTATTTAAAGTAAAACAAAAGCCTGTATATCTCAAATTCTTCATTAAAAATTAAGCCAATCTAAAAAAATCAACCTAACTAAGCCAATTGTCTTGAGAATCTGTTTCTTGAAATAAGATTTCAATTGTTACAGTTTAAAGTTTGTGCTAGTTTTTGCACTACTTTGCACTACATTGAAATAGTATATAACACAATGTAGTTCAAATACGAGTTAAGACTAGGTTAAGGCTAGAGTTTTAGGTAAAACCTAATTGGGATAAAATATTGAGAAGACATATTTCACCGCACAGCAAAGCTTAAAAACTTTACTATGAAGGAGTTACAGGAAAATCCTTTTGTCACAAAAAAACGGCATTGAGCCGAGATAGCAATAGCGTTGGCGAAATATTACTTAACATAGAAATTTTATGATTCTTGAGGCAGTTATTCTTCATGTCAAACCTGGTCTAGAATTTGATTTTGAAACTACTTTCAAAAAAGCTTCTAAAATTATTTCCTCAATGGACGGATATTTATCCCATGAATTGCATAAATGTATAGAAGTCAACGGGAAATACTTATTACTTGTCAGATGGGAAACTTTAGAATCTCATACTGTTGGATTTAGAAGTTCTGCTGAGTATCAAGAGTGGAAAAAACTTCTGCATCATTTTTATGAGCCATTTCCCACTGTTGAACACTTTGAAGAAATTGAAATATGAAAAACAATAAGTTATAAAAACTCATCCTTTGATAAGTTCAGAAGAAGCTGGAGTTAATACAACTTAAACTCAACTTATAAATGTTGGTGTTTTAGTTACAAATAACTCGTTCTTAGATAAGTAAAACTAAAGTTGGATTTAATCAACTTAATGATTAATTATAAGAAGTTCAGAAATGATAAGTCAAATAGAAGTTTTAGTTAATAAAACTTCTATTTGACTTATTAATGAACAAGTTTTAGTTAGTCCAGCACGTTCTGGAGTTACAAATAAACAAGTTTTAGTTAGTCCAGCATGTTCTGGAGCTATAAATGCTTGTTCTGTAGCAACGCACCATCAAAATATAGTCTATCTGGTCGTTTATATACCCCTTGTACCAATTCAATTAATGATTGCAACACATCCTTGGGTAAAGACGCGATGAATCGCGTCTCTACAAATGGTCTATTTGTCGCATTCTTTTTTCAAATTGGTATTACTCTACTCGTTGCAGCTGTGCTACTCTGGGGTCAACAATTTTTTGTCCTAAGCCAGAAAATTTAATTGCTACAGACATCTTATTACCCGTTCCGAAAACATGGGTGATTTCACCAAGACCAAAAGTTTTGTGTAATACTCGATCGCCTACTTGCCAATTCTGCTTCGTGTCTTGCTTTCCATTCGGAGTAGAGGCACTTTTGGTATAACTTTGGCGACTCAGGCGTTGAGTAGTTAGTAATTCTTCTGGCAATTCGTCGAGAAATTGCGATCGCACCGCAGGTTCGCGAGAACCATATAAACGACGTTCCCGCGCGTGTGATAAATATAACCTTTCTTGGGCGCGAGTAATCCCTACATAACACAGGCGGCGTTCTTCTTCCAAAGATGCGGGGTCACTTAGCGAACGAAAGCCAGGAAATAGTCCTTGTTCTAATCCCACCAGAAACACTACAGGAAATTCCAAACCTTTGGAAGCGTGTAAAGTCATTAAAGAAACGGCTGTTTGCCCTTCTTTTAAGTTATCTAAATCGGAACTGAGGGCAGCACTATTGAGAAAGTCTCGCAAGGAAATTTCTTCGTTTTCTTCTTGAAATTGCAGCGCAGCGTTGTAAAGTTCCTGAACGTTCTGTACCCGATCTGTGGCTTCATCTGTGCCTTGATTCATCAAGTCTTGAACGTAACCAGAGTCTTCTAATATTCCTTGCAAAACCTCAGTTACCGGAAGTGTAGCGACTTGTCCTTGCCAACGGCTAATCATTTCGGCAAAGTTATTTACAGCTTTTGTCGCCCGTCCAGCTAATGTATTAACTGATGTTTCATCGCTGAGTATTTCCCACAAAGTTGTTCCTAGTTGCCCAGATGCGTTTACCAAAGCGTCAATAGTGGTTTTGCCAATTCCCCGCCGGGGAGTATTGATGACTCGTAATAAACTGACTGTATCAGCTGGGTTAGCGATCGCTCTTAAATAAGCTACTACATCTTTAATTTCTTTGCGATCGTAAAATCTCATTCCTCCTACAACTGTGTAAGGAATTTGATATTTCACCAACAATTCTTCAAAGGGGCGAGATTGGGCATTTGTCCGATAAAGTATGGCAAAACTACCCCAGTCTAACTCTGGATTTTGGTTTTTTAAAGTGCTAATTTGATTAATTACAAATGCTGCTTCTGCAAGTTCTTCATCGGCTTTGTGACAAGTAATCTGTTCACCCGTTCCCCGCGTCGCCTTCAGAACTTTATCAATCCGTTGGGTGTTATTTTCAATCAGTTCATTAGCCGCTTGTAAAATGTTTTCACAAGAACGATAGTTTTCTTCTAGCTTAACCATCGTCCGGGTGTCATCATCTACCAAACCATCGCCAAAGTCTTCCTGAAATCCTAGCAAGATGGTGAAATCTGCCATCCGAAAGCTGTAAATTGATTGGTCTGCATCACCGACAACAAAAACTGAGCGATTTTCCCATTCCCATTCGCTCTTTCTGGTTTCGCCATTAGTAACCAATAAATTAATCAGTTGATACTGAGTACGGTTAGTATCCTGATATTCATCTACGAGGATATGACGAAATTTGCGATGCCAATAACCCAATACCTGCTCGTTTTGTTGAAATAATCTCGTAGGTACAAGAATCAGATCGTCAAAGTCAAGAGCGTTGTTTTGTGCTAACTTATCTTGATATAAATTGTAAACTTGGGCTATTACCCGTCCGCGATAATTGGGTTGGTCTCGTTCAAATTCTTGGGGCGATAAACCTTGGTTTTTAGCATTACTAATAGCGTAGCGGACAGAGCGGGCATCAAACTTCTTATCGTCTAAATTTAGCTCTTTATTAACGATTTCTTTGATCAGACTGATAACATCTGATTCATCAAAGATAGAGAAATTGCGATTCCACTTGCGTCCTTTTTCGTCTACATATTTTTCAATATCAAAACGGAGAATGCGAGAAAATAGACTGTGGAAAGTGCCACACCATAAGTCTTTGATTGTGTTTTTGTAAACTTGCGATCGCAGTAGTGTTTGTTGGTATTCTGTCAACAAATCCAATCGCTGACCGTGTTGTTTCATCGCCAGTTGTTCGGCAAACAGCCGTTGAATCCGTTCTTTCATCTCCCGCGCGGCTTTATTCGTAAAAGTAACCGCCAAGATATTTTCTGGATCGACACGGTGTTTCAGAATTAGATTTGCAATGCGATAAGTCAGCGCTCGTGTTTTACCGGAACCTGCGCCAGCAACAACTAGCAATGGGCCGCAGTAGTGTTCGACAGCTTGACGTTGGCTGGGGTTAAGGTGACTGAGAAAGTCGATGGTTGTTGTCATAGATGTGAAAAAGCGATGTCTCCGACGGTCACTGAGCGCAGCCGAAGTGCGGGCTACGCCTACGCCTGGGGTCACATCAATAGAAAGTCGCTATTGCCCAGATTACAACATCCTAACGAAACTTGGTCAATCGATTTTGGATTTTAGATTTACAATTTTGGATTAACCCCGCTTGACTACGGTCGGGGCTTGGGGATTGAAGAAAAGACGATTTTAGATTTGTTCCGCCCACAAGGGGCGGGGCTATAAAGATTGGGGGCTAACTGACTGTGTTAGCTTTGCAGTGATGATACAGGAGGGGATTACTCAAGCTTTTACATCCGATCGGCATTTTGAGCAAGCAGGATTTACAAAACTGTTGTAAATCAAAAAATACTGGGATTTTGACAACGTTTGTGTCGTAGCAATTTATGAATTGTCCCTACAATACGTTAACTTTTCTACGTGGATAAGTTAGCGACCAATTATTCCTGCGCGTTCTGTCGTAAAATCAGCGACGGGGAATCAAACATCAAAATATGATGAGCAAGCTCTAACTTGTTCTGTTGTCAACAGTAGGGGCAATTAAATTAATAAATTGCCCCAATACGTTTTTCTGGGGACATGACAATGTTTCCTAGACCGTGGTTTATTTGCTTGAAAAACGCTGTAATACCTAACTGAAAGTATAGTCACCAATAAGACTATTCACTCTTTGAGTACCCAATTGACATTAGGTAACAATACACGATACATCATCATTGAACCGTTAAATTTTTAAAGATGAAAAATTTCTTTAATTGCAAGTTTTACCAGTATAAAGAGGGGTGGATATGGATTTTAGCTTAATTGTATCCAACATTTTGAATCCGCCAATCTTGTTTTTCTTTTTAGGCATGACTGCTGTTTTTGTCAAGTCTGATTTGGAAATTCCCCCACCAGTACCCAAACTCCTTTCGTTGTATTTGCTGTTTGCAATTGGTTTTAAGGGAGGGGTAGAACTAATCAAAAGTGGACTGAATCAGGAAGTAATTCTAACACTCGTGGCAGCAATGATGATGGCTTGCCTTGTTCCAATTTACACCTTTTTTATCCTAAAAGTGAAACTGGATACTTACGATGCTGCGGCGATCGCAGCAACCTACGGTTCTATCAGTGCCGTCACTTTCATCACTGCCGGTGCTTTTCTCACAGAGCTTGGTATTCATTATGATGGTTACATGGTAGCAGCTCTTGCCCTGATGGAATCTCCGGCAATCATTGTTGGTCTGATCTTGGTGAGTATATTCACCGCCGATGAAAAGCGAGAGTTTGCTTGGTCGGAAGTTTTGCAAGAAGCATTTCTTAATAGTTCAGTTTTTCTCCTAGTCGGTAGCCTCTTAATCGGTGTCTTGACAGGAGAACGTGGTTGGCACGTATTAGAACCCTTTGCTCAAGGGTTGTTTTATGGCATTCTCACCTTCTTTTTATTGGATATGGGACTGGTGGCTGCCAGAAGAATTAAAGACTTGCAAAAAACCGGAGTTTTCCTGATTTTATTTGCCATACTAATTCCAATACTCAATGCAGCCATTGGGTTAGCGATCGCCAAATTCATCGGTATGCCTCAGGGAAATTCGCTGCTATTCGCTGTATTGTGTGCCAGCGCTTCTTACATTGCTGTGCCTGCGGCGATGCGGATGACTGTTCCCGAAGCAAATCCCAGCCTATATGTTTCTACCGCTCTAGCAGTCACATTTCCGTTCAATATTATTGTGGGAATTCCGCTATATCTCTACGGAATTAACCTATTCTGGAGGTAATAATATGCACGTAGTTAAAAAGATAGAAATTATCGCCAACTCCTTTGAGCTTGCCAAAATTTTAGATAATTTAGACAAGTCAGGTGTACATAACCATGCCGTCATTAGAAATGTTGTTGGTAAAGGATTACGAGGAACAACAGAAGATTTAGACATGACCATGCTTGATAATGTTTACATTCTCGCGTTTTGTATGCCAGAAGAACTCAAGCGTGTTGTCGAAAATATCAGACCACTCCTAAATAAATTCGGAGGTACTTGTTACGTTTCCGATGTGATGGAAATTCGCTCTGTCAGATGTATCGCGTCTCTGTAAGAGAGTTATAAATTCAATGAAACATTTCATGGAACGTCGTGACTTTTTGAAGTTAGGAATGACCGGGGCCTTTGGGATGATGCTAACTGCCAGCGATTTACTCTGGCGGGTAGAACAGGCTAAAGCTGCCGAAATCCCCTCAACTTCCCCTGAATCTCTCAGTCCCGATGCAGCATTGCAAAAGCTGATTGACGGAAATCAGCGCTTTGTCGCTCATCATCCCCAATACCCCGATCAATCTGAGCTGCGGTTGCACGAAGTTGCTCAAGCTCAACATCCATTTGCAACTATTCTTAGTTGTGCGGATTCACGAGTACCCGCAGAAATTGTTTTCGATCAAGGCATTGGGGACATTTTTGATGTTCGGATTGCCGGCAATATTGCCACACATGAAGCGATCGGCAGTATTGAATATGCAGTTGTCTTATTAAATTCTCCACTGCTGATGGTGATGGGCCATGAGCGTTGTGGCGCAGTAACCGCAGCTGTCCAAAACGAATCGTTACTCGGTGATATTAGTACTTTTGTGAAGGCAATTAAGCCAGCAGTAGAAAAAGTCAAAAGTCAGTCTGGTGATGCAGTTGAAAACGCTGTGGTGGCAAATGTGCAATATCAAATTGAACGATTGAAGCGCTCAAAGCTTTTAACTGAGCAGGTGGAGTCAGGCAAATTAAAAATTGTCGGAGGACGTTACGACTTGGATACAGGGAGGGTGAGTATCATTACTTAATTCACTGGATGAGGGAGCAGGGGAGCAGGGGAGCAGGGAAGCAGGGGAGCAGGGGAGCGGGGAGATGAGGGAGATGAGGGGACAAGGGGACAAGGGGACAAGGAGATAAACAAAACTCCTAACTCCTAACTCTTAACTCCTAACTCCTAACTCAGCACTCCTAATGCCCAATGCCCCATTCAATCCTGCACAGTCATTGGCAGACGAATAGTGAAAGTAGAGCCAATTCCTGGCTGACTTTTGACAATAATTTCACCACCCATCATCTGGCAAAAGTGGCGGCTAATTGCCAACCCCAATCCCGTACCTCCATACTTTTTCGTAGTTGAAGTATCACCTTGTGTAAAAGGTTGAAATAACTGCTGCTGTTGACGGTTAGACATACCGATACCTGTGTCGGTAACGGTGAAAATAATGCTGCCTAAAGGAGCATCCAGCCGTACTTCATCTTTTTCTCTTTTGACTGTCAGCATTATCTTACCGTTTGTAGTGAACTTACTAGCGTTACTTAGTAAGTTTAATAACACCTGCCGCATCCTGGTTTGATCGGCATACATGGTGCCAAGTTGCTCATCAAAATCCACTTCTAAAACATTGGCATTTTTTTCTATAGCTGGTTTGACTGTGAGAACAACGTTATGAATTAGCGTTGCAATCTCGAATGTCTCAGGATACAGGGTCATTTTCCCTGCTTCGATTTTTGACAAGTCGAGGATTTCGTTAATCAAGTGCAGTAGATGCTTACCAGCAGCGTTAATTGTTTCTAAGTCGGTGATAAAGTCTGGCGATAAACCAAGATCCGTAGCGTCGTCTTCTAGTAGTTGGCTTAAGCCAATGACAGCATTTAATGGTGTGCGTAATTCATGGCTGACATTGGCCAAAAATATGCTTTTTGCTTTGCTAGCAGCTTCGGCTAATTCTTTAGCTTGTTGTAGTTCTTTTGTTCGCTCAGATACGCGCTCAATCAGACGATTTAGAGATTTGGCGAGTAGGCCAATTTCATCTTCAGTGGTAACAGGCGCTCGCAAATCAAAATTATGTTTCCTGGCAACTTGTTCAGCTACTTGGGTTACAGTGATCACTGGTTCAGCGATCGCTCGACTAGTACGCCAAGCTACAATAGCTGCGATCGCTACCGAAACCAGCATACTCACGATCACGATGAATCGCTCAACTATTCTCGCCTGCTCAACGGCTTTTTGCCTTTCTTGCTCTTGTTCTTGGGCAGTTTGCAGGATGTTAGTCAAGCTTTGAGAAAGCTGGTCTAACTGCATGGCTGTTTCACCACGCATTATTGTTAATAACTGCGATCGGGCCGAAGAAATCTTCTGAGGCTGCACTTTTGGGGAGTCAATTTTCTGTAAGACAACCTCGATTTGGTCAACGTAGGCTTTTAAATTAGTCTTATAATCCAGCAATAAGGTCTGTAAAGTCGAACTTGTTGCTGCTAGTCTTTTAGGTTTAGTATCGAGAAATCCGCCAATTTTTGACTCTAGTTGCTTGGCTTTTTCAACATTCTTCAGAAAATCAGCTTTTTTGTTTTGCAGTTGTTGTGAATTTTCTAATACAGCAACTAGGTTATAACTATGTAATTGCGCTCCTACTACGGCATCTTTATAATTACTCAGTAGTTGTCCTTGTTCATAAGCTTGATTGAATTGTCTAACTTCCCTTCCTCGGTAGTAATTAGCAATCACTAACCCAGTCAGTGAGCCAAAAAAGCCAATTCCAATAGCTACAAAGTACCCATAACCAATTTTTTGATGGATACGCCAAGAACTAGCTTTGAGTTTCCCTCGTGAAGGAAATTCTATAGTTGGGAGTTCGTCTGTCGATGGCTCTTCGGCTGACACTTTTTTGCTTTTTGAACTGCTGTATATAGGGGTTGGCTTTTGAGGAAAGCATTTCTCAAACCTCCTTGCCTTCCTGCAAAAATAATCAAATTAGTTTAGATTGTCAAAATATCTTAATTAGTCATTAACATCTACATTATCTTCTTTTATCGCAAGAGCAAATCATTGCTTGCTAGATAATTAGTACCACCTTAAATTATATAAGTAAATTTTCCAACTGTTTATCTAAGTATAATTACTATAAAAATAACTTACTTTTTTTAGGATCGATGATATAGTTTCCTCCACCAAAGACCCACCTGAGAGCGTCTTCTCCTGACTACACTACTTTCCACAATATGCGGTTGATAGCAAGCAATGAGTTATTGCGATCGCCTAAGCCACTACTCTACCTTACTGCTTCCTTATAAAATTAATACAATCAGGAAAAAAAACAAAAGGTTTGATACTTATTGGAAATTGGGGATGGGAAGAAGCAGAGGTGCAAAGGGGCATTAGGAGTGCTGAGTAATGAGTAATGAGTTATGAGTGCTGAGTTATGAGTTATTCTCCCTCTGCTCCCCTGCTCCCTTACTCCCCTGCTCCCATATTCAGGCACACTTATCATAAAACAGGTTAAAAGTCTAGTCCATATGGACGGGCAAAAATTTTTATTACGTATTAATATCAATACGAATGCGTGAATTGACGAACGCGGCTTAAGATAGCTTTAATATCGGATAAAATCGGCTTCTAGGCTTATATAAATGAGAAGTAGAGTGATTTTTGGATAATCTGTACTTAGATTTAGTACGATTATGAGCAAATGACACGGAATGGGATAATCACAACCTGAGGATTCCGGTTGATTCCAAAAATAGAACTCAGGAAGTTGATTATAATACATCCTGCTGCTTTCTGAGTTCTATCCTCCTACTGACTGTCTATCTTGTAGTTGATGCAGTAGATAGTATGGGGCAACTATGGTTATAGGACACTAAAACTTTTTGTGCCTTTCACCAAATTGTACTGATTCCCAAGTACATTACCTAATCATCAACCCTTTGGTTGTAATTATCCAGATTAGAAAAACTCAACTGTCAAATTAATAGGAGTGAAAATGCCAGAACAAGAATTTACCGAAACCCAATCTAAAGAGACTACAGTGGCAGAGATCAACAGCCAAACGGGAACCATCACCAAACTCCAGCCTCCGGCACAGCCTCAAGACGAATGGGTAAAATACGGGGAGCAAATTTCTACCTTTTTAGCAACATTACCAGATTATCTGGGAAGCTTCTTTAATCAATATAAGCAACCCCTGGTAACAGTTGGTTTGATTGTAGGATCGATTGTTGCCGTTAAAGTACTCTTGGCAATATTAGATGCTTTGAATGATATCCCTTTGGTAGCACCTACTTTTGAGCTGATCGGTATTGGTTACTCTGCCTGGTTTGTTTACCGTTATTTACTCAAAGCCTCAACCAGGAAAGAGTTAACGAGTGAAATCACCACTCTTAAATCACAAGTTGTCGGCAAACAAATTCCAGAAGCTTAATATCTAATTATCGCTTCTCTATGAGACGCTACGCGTAGTATACTCCTGTGTAGAAGTACACTTAATTCCAAATGACTGAAGTCTGAACGCCGATTTTCAGCGTTCAGACTTCTCTCGAAGTTTCTTACAAAGTTTATTAACACTACGACCTGTAAAGGTCGCTTTCTCAAACCTTGGTTTAATTACGAATTACTAATTAGTAATTATTATTGAGGCGAACCTGCGGTGGGCAATTTACCCTTTGGGTTTGGTTTTGGAGTCTGTGGAAGTTCTGGAGATATTTTGGGCGATGCCTGGGTTGGGCTATCCCTACGCACTATATTCGGAGATGTAATTGCCGCCAGTTTGCCCCGTTTGACTAAAGCTTGATGAATCATCGCCGCCACTTCCGCCCGACTAGCTACTTTGTTGGGATCGAGGACTTGGGGATTTGGGTAGTTAACTACCAGACCATTGGTTGTAGCGGCAGCGATTTTACCGGCAGCATAAGATGGAATATCTTTAGCATCTTTATAGAAACTGATAATCTGATTTGGGGAAGTGGGTGCTTTCAAATTCAACCCACTGACAAGGGCAACTAAAACTTGCACTCGTGAAATATTTTGTTGTGGTTTGAAGGTTTTTTTCGGGTAGCCCTTAAGAAAACCCGCACTGATGGCTTGGTCAATTGCTGAAGTTGCCCAGAATTTTGTTGGTACATCTTGAAATGCGATCGCAGTCTTAGATGGTTCTTGGTCAAAAGCTTTTTCTAGTATGGCAGCAAATTCGGCGCGGTTTACAGGCTGATTTGGTCTAAAAGAATAATCAGGAAATCCTTTGAGAATCCCACGGGCAGAAAGAACGTCTATAAAACGCCTACCCCAAAAGTCATTAGGCACATCGTTAAATGCAATTGGCGGCGGAATGATTGATTTTGGTTTTGCCGGAGTTACTAAAGGCAACGCTGATGATTTGAGTGATGACTCAAGTTCTGTTGCAGGAGATATAGGTCTTTGTGGTTGTGGGGATTGAGTTGGGATTACCAGAATAGATGGTAACATTGCGCGGTAAGGAGTTGCGCTGTTAGTTGGGAATGAAGGTGTCTTGGGTTCAACAACAGCTTCAGGTGAAGAATAGGGCAAAACGTTGTTGGGGACTGTATAAGGTTCTACCTTGGCAGTAGGAGAGGGCAATACTTGATTTGGTTGAACGCTAGGAGATGGAGTAGAGGAAGGCAACAGCAGTCCGTTTAAGTTCCAGCTAGAATCTCTGCGGGACAATGACCAAAAAAGAATCGCTCCGATAGTGGTGAAGGCAACCAAAATGGCTATAAATTCATCAAAGCCAAGGGCAGTTTTTGGGGATGACTCCGGTTCGGAAGGAGGTCTATTTGTCATCGTGATTACCCTGGTAGCAGTAAAATTTGTGTCTAAACAAATTAAGCCACAGATGACTCTTTTACACCAGCCCTTTTTTAATTCGTAATTCGTAATTCGTAATTCGTAATTTGTAGTACGGTATTAGATTTCTGGTTCAACGCCAAGCGATCGCAATTGGGCAGCTAGGCGATCGGCTCTTTGGGATTCTTGTTCGGCTCTTTCATCGCCACTCAACAACAAATTCCCTTGTAAATCCCACCAACGCAACCAGGGTAATTCCACATTCTGACATTTTCCCTGCCATAAGCCTAATTCAACACCCAAAGCAACTATAGGATAATGTCCTCGTTCATTTGCTGGTAAAATCTGATACTGTCCTTCAATCAGATGATAAACTTCTAGGCTGGCTTTACTCGCTTCATAAATGCCGTAGAAGGCAGGACGAATCACCTGCTCATAAATCCAAAATTTACCCTTCAAAGGAGTTTTATCTCGTTCTTCACTACCGTCCCCAGAGACAAATTCTAAGACAATCAACGGGGCAATAAACTCTCGCCACATCACATAAGAACGTCGGGTTTGCCCATTGAGCAAAAACGGTACATTCGGGACATAAAACCAATCTGGTGCTTCTGCGCCTTTTTCAAGGGGATCGGTCAACCGCCAGTAAATGCCTAAGTCCTGCCCTATACAGTATTCACCTTCAGGATTTAATTGCTTGAGAATCAGTGTAATTGAGTCAGTTAGTAGAAGGCTTTGGGGATGTTCTTGCCAATTTTTCACGAACTTACCATTGGACTCAGGAAGCTGGGTATGATCGGGGAAGGGGAAAGGAGCCAGAGCATTGGGTGGATCGGTTACAGAAGTCATAACGCTACCTTTGCACTTTTGGTAAAGGTTATTTTTAAGTTTAGCTTGCGTAGGCGTAGCCCGCACTTCGGCTGCGCTCAGTGACCATCGTAGACATCGCTTTCTCAATATTCTCCACCCAGATTATAAATTGCCCGCCAATTACTTCCAGTTGCCTGAGAAAGATTTTCAGCTTGACAGACCACTAGTTTTATTAGATACCTAAACTAAAATCGGATTTTGAGGGTGGCAGAATGTAAAATATTAACTTATTCTTTACCTGTCTTTGAAAAAATCAGGGTGTCTAGTGCCAGAAGAATTTAGTTGCCAAATCTCACCGCCATTTTTGTCTGAGGGTAGCGATCGCGATCTTGGTTTAGATTCAACTCTCCAAGAACTACCAATGTATAACTTCTCGGTGGAAATCAGCCACACCGGGATGGAAGTGGCTAGTTTTTTGGACAAATACCCCTTGTTACCAGGAGTAATTTTGGTAGAACAGGGACAGTTTATTGGGATGATTTCGCGGCGGCGACTACTAGAATTTTTGATTCGTCCATTCGGACAAGAGTTATTTGTTCAGCAACCATTAGCTGTTCTCTACAGCTATGTGCGGACACCGATGTTGCTTGTTACTGATACAACATCGATTTTAACAACAATGCAACTTAGCTTAAAGCGATCGCCAGAATTATTAGCAGAACCAATTGTCGTAGAAACGGAATCTGGCGCTTATAGATTGTTAGATGTCCAAGAATTGAATATTATTTCTTGGCAAATTCGGGGAATCGACAATCTGATTCGTTATGAACGCAGTCAAGCCCAAATGATTCAAAATGATAAAATGGCAAACTTGGGGCGTTTAGTAGACGGCGTAGCCCACGAAATTTTAGATCCAGTGGGTTTTATTTGGGGGAACATAATTTATGTTTCAAACTACAGTCAAGATTTACTCAAACTCATAGCAGCTTACGACCGAGAGTTACCATCAGCTTCTCAGGCAATTAACCAGATTAAAGAAGAGATTGAGTTTGATTTTTTAGAACAAGATTTGTCGCGATCGCTTGCTAGTATTCGCACAGGAGCGGAAAGATTAAAAAAACTCGTTACTAGCTTGCAAAACTTCTGTCATATTGATGAACTTTTTCCCAAACCAGTAGATTTACACGCCTGTATAGATAGCATAATTTTATTAATTAATAGCCGTCTTCAAGGAGAAATTGAAATCGTCAAATACTACGGTCAATTACCCCCAGTGTATTGCTTTATGGGGCAATTTAACCAGGTTTTGATGAATATTTTAAGTGAAGTTGTGGATACTTTACTCAATGAAGCAGTGCGACAGCAGTTACATTTAGAAGAGACAAAGACTGTTCAAAAACCCCGAATTGAGATTACCACAGAAGTTATATCACAAGAAGCAAGCAACCCAGATGCACCCGATTCTCGCTGGGTTTTAATTCGCATTGCTGACAATGGCTCTGGAATGTCTGAAGAATTACAACAGCAAATTACGGAGTCTTTTTCTCTGGAAACAAAGAATGGTAAAAATACTGGTTTAGCAGTAAGTTATCGAATTATCACTGTGAGACATGGCGGTAAATTGAATTTTCATTCACAGATTGGTATAGGTACAAAATTTGAAATATTGTTACCTTTGGTGTAGCAATATGCTTTTAGGAAAATAACCTAAATGTAAATATTTTTATAAATATTTTATTTTATAAATATAGCGGTTATCGAATGGAAGCAATACACTTTGATCTTTCTCCAAACCTCTCTCCTAAAAGGCTACGGTATACACACAAGTCTGAAATAGCTGATTAACCAAGTTTTTACCCCACCCTAACCCTCCCCGTGGAAAGGGGAGGGAACTAGATTTCCGGTTTCCCCCCTTGGAAAGGGGGGATTAAGGGGGGTAGCCCTTTCAAGGTGACGAACAAAGATACATTGTTTCAGTGTTTCAGTCCTACCATTTTGAATCCTCCGCCGAGATTTTGGGATTTTTGAATATTGAAATTACCAATTTTCGTTTTAAATTTCACCACCTTGAAAGGGCTGGATTAAGGGGGGTTAGGTCTGTATTGGACTCAACCGAGAAGCGCTATAGGTTCTAAGCTCCTTGTTTGTCTATTTATTTGTAGGTTGTGTTCAAGGATAAAACTCAATATTTACTTTGGCATCGAAATTATAAAGAATACTTTCAGTAACTTCACCTTAACTTCATTTGTTGACAAAATTCATTAAGGAAAATGCTTAAATGCTTTCTCAAAATGCTTGATTACTTTCTCATTTCGGTAAATTTAGCAAGCAAAAAGGTATATTGCTTTCTCAAAATGCTTAAATGCTTTCTCATTTCAGTAGATTCAGCAAACAAAAAGGCATATTGCTTTCTCAAAATGCTTGATTACTTTCTCATTTCGGTATATCGCGTATTTATTTTGGTAGATTCAGCAAGCATTAAATTGTAGGGTGCGTTAAAACAGGCGTAACGCACTAATAAATGCAGTGCGTTACGGCTAGAACAGCAATTAATTAAAATGTCTTTTGCAGCAAGCTTTCGCCACGTTGATAAATTTCCCGTGCGTGATCAGTCCAAGCGCCTTGCCCCCAATAACGAAAACAACTGGTTTGCAGCAAAAGATTATGTAGGAGAACGTTACGGTATTGAGATTGTCTAGCAATCGGTTCTTCTGAGTCAGTTTGCAGTAATGGATCGATCTTTTGATGAAATAAACTGCTTAATTGATACATGGGAGACAACACATTTTCATATCCTTTTACCCAACTGATATGATTTGTCCACGAGGCTCCATCCAGATGAAAATTAGAGTTTGTTTGCTTTAATTCTTGAATGGCATTCTCTACAGCTTCCGGTTGAATATTATCTGGTGAAATTCGCTCCCAAATCTGATATTGTCCCACTGGCTGACAAGTTGGATAATCTTCAGGGTTGCATCCAGCAGCTTCGATTAATTCTAAATATTCTGTACCACACACACCAACAATACCTGATTTTCCTCTGCCATTATTTACCATATCCCACCAAGCTTGTTTAAAAGCACTAGGAAATTCATTCATCATCACGCCGCCATTTTCACCATCGCCAATTTGGCTAACTATTGATGGTATAGACACACTACCAAGTTGTTGTTTAGATAATGTTTTAGCTTCATAATAAGGCTGCATCTGAGCAACTAATTTAGTATCGGAACCTTGGGTTTTAATTAAGGCTGTGATGCTAATTGTTTCGCCTTGAGAATTACGGGCAATTAAACGATGTGGTAAATGTTTATAAGTGAGAGATTGACCAGTAAGAGTTTCTACAGAATGTTCTTGAACAAGTAACCAGCGATATCCACATTCTTTTAGCGCTTTCACAAATTCATAGAGAGCATCAGGGTGATTGGGTAGGTGCATTTCTGGGGGCGAAAATCCTTTGACTCGCGCTAGTGCTTCCCAGCCAAAAATTGCTGCAAAGTGATGTTGCCATGCAACGATATGTAATTTAATATCTGCTATGGGTGTGGAAGGAATAACTGCATGACCCCACATTGTACCCAGCCATTCTACATAAGGTTGGTAGGTGCGATCGCAAGTAATCCGTTTAAGATTATCGAGAACATCACCGCGTCCCATTTGCCGCAGTCCCCACAGAAGATTACCAGAGTAATCCAACATTACACGCGGATTGCAACCTTGATTGACAAGTTCGGGGATCAAGTCACCCATGCGGCTGTAACAATGGGCAAAGGGATCTGCATTGTGGTTATCCCCTTCATGGGGATGTTCAAACATATATTGCAGATTGCTGATGAGTGTACCGCCATTTCCAGCAGGTATAGTTGGCTGGTGCATGTGCAAAGCGATCGCAAATACAGCATTTACATTTTCCAACTTAATATTCGTGGTTGGTAAAAATACTGGTCGATCTTGGTTAACTACAGAGAGAACCTCTGTTTCCCAACCAGAAATATTCGGTAAGCCATCAATGATTTCGGGCAAAGGAGTCAGGGTTGTGGGGAAGGAAAGCATTTCTGATTGCTCCGAAACAAGGTATGTCTCATTATGCGATCGCCCAGCAATTTCTGAACTGCAACTTTATGTATTGATGCAAACTGCGATCGTCTTAATAGTCCCGCAATATCTGTGTTGTTCAACAGTTTTGATATCGCACTTGTATAAAAAACACTAAAAAATATACAGTAATTCTATTTAATTTTGTTGCTATAAGCGTACATTTGTACCTCCCTATAGCCGATTCATTATGTTGCAAATATTTTTGAAAATGGTATGATACAACTCAAAATTCAGAAATTCAGATTTCATCTGGCTTTCTGGGCTTGAATCTGTTTTCCTCTTTTAAATAAGCTCTAAAATTCACAGAAACTATAAACATTAAATATTATTTTTTATTAATATAAAATTTTCTATTCTATGCTTTACGCAAATTTAATTTTAGGAGCAGTCTAATGAAACTAAAACAATTTGGAATTACATTTTTGAGCGTTTGTATTGCTGCTTTTTCAGGAATAAAAGCAGCAGAAGCGGCATCATTTTCAGTAATTGCCGACGATCTTAATAGTCCACGGGGTCTAAGTTTTGGCCCTGACGGCAGTCTCTATGTCACAGAGGCAGGAACAGGTGGAAGTGGAGCTTGTGTTCCTTCACCGAGTGCCGCAGGCCAATCTTTATGTTATGGCACAACTGGTGCAGTCACCAAAATTAGAAATGGTACACAAGAGCGTATACTTACAGGACTTCCTTCTCTAGCATTACCAAATGGTACTGATAGTAGTGGGCCTCAAGATATCAAATTTGATGCTACTGGCAAGCCTTATATTGCAGTTGGGTATGCTTCCGATCCCACATTTCGCGCCACATTAGGTAACACTGACTTAGGAAAAATCATTACTGCTAATTTCAATACAAATTCCTGGACTAGTGTGGCTGATTTAGCTAATTATGAACTTGCAAATAATCCTGATGGAGGCGATCTAATTAGCAATCCCTTCTCTCTTCTTTTAGATGGAAATAAGATTGTTGCAGTTGATACTGGTGCTAATGAGTTACTCAGTGTCGGGACTGATGGAAGTAATTTGAAAGCGATCGCCACAATTCCCCGCCAGACATTAACTAATCCAGTTTTTCCCACTGGTGCATCGTCATCGCCATTTGAAATTCAAGCAGTACCCACAAATATCGCCAAAGGCCCAGATGGCGCTTATTATATTAGCCAATTAACTGGTTTTCCTTTTCCCGAAGGTGAAGCAAAAATCTACCGAGTTGGTGCTGATGATAAACCAACAGTTTATACTGATGGCTTTACCCAACTTACTGACTTAGATTTTGATAGTCAAGGTAATTTATATGCTTTGCAATACGCTAATCAGTCACTCTGGAAAGGTAATCTAGATGGTTCTGTAATTAAAATAGCCAAGGATGGGACTCGCACAACTATTCTTAGTGGCAATGGATTAGAGTCTCCTACTGCTTTGACTATTGGTGCTGATGATGCTATTTACGTGACAAACCGAGGCGATGGCCCTGGACTTGGACAAGTTATCAAAATTGAGAATTCCAAGTCTGTTCCTGAATCTACTTCTACTTTCAGCTTATTAGCATTTCTTGGCACTGCGAGCCTTACTTTTTTGCACAAGGGTAAAGCCAAAAAACTGAAGATTTCGGAGAAGTTTATTCAGGAGTGTTGAGTCAATACGGTTCGGATAAGATCCCACCGCCTACGGCGACCCCCTTAAAAAGCTACGGTGTACACACAAGTCAAATTACCCCCCTTAATCCCCCCTTGTAAAGGGGGGAAATAAGAAATCTAGTTCCCTCCCCAATACATACGGGGAGGGTTAGGGTGGGGTAAAACCTTGGGTTAATCAGCTATTTCAGACTTGTGTGTACACCGTAGCCTTAAAAAGGGGGTAAAGAGGAGAAAAAGCCCTGCTTTTTAAGGGGGGTTGGGGGGATCTTCGAGAGAGAAATATGTTAACCGAACTGTATTGAGTATTGAGTCTGCGATCGCCCTCGGCGTCTCCCCTTCTCTACGAGACGCTACGGGAAGGGGTAAGTTTTTCAATCAGTCGTTGTCTGCTTGGTGCTGGCGGTGTTGCTATGCGTAAAATTAGCTCTAACAACCAAGGGGCAAGGCGTTGACACAACACAGCTAAATGACTTTGCCATCCGACTAAAATTTCTGATGAATCATTCTGCATTCCGGTGACGAGTGCTTTAGCCACTTGCTGGGGAGTCATGGGGATTACCCAGCGGAATAATTTTAAGTCGCGCACCATGTCTGTGTCTGTCAGGGAAGGCAGTAATGCAATCACGCGGATATTGTGTTCGGCTAATTCTTGGCGCAAGGCTTGGGTAAATCCTAAGATGGCAAACTTGGTTGCTGAGTATGTCGCCATCGTTGGTGCTGCAACTTTCCCCATCAAGCTCGATACATTGACAATTGTCCCTTGTCTTTGACTGGCCATGCGTCGAGCAATCAAACTAGTGAGGTTGTACATCCCTAACAAGTTCACCGAAATTTCTTCTTGAACTTGGGGCATTTTAGATTGCAAAAACGAACTTTGATATGCGACTCCCGCACAATTAACTAGCAGATGAATCTGTCCGTAATTGCGCCAGAGTTGGGCAACAGCGATATTTACTTCAATTGTCTGCGTCAAATCTAAAGCCACGATCGCAGCTTCTGTACCCATAGCCTCGATTTCGTTGGCTACCTCCACTAACTTGCGGCGATCGCGTGCTACCAATATCATCCGCTTGATGCCTTGTTGCGCTAATTCGATGGCGATCGCTCGTCCAATTCCACGCGAAGCCCCTGTAATTAGGGCAACTTTACCTTTAATCTCCATTAGTTTTATTCTCCAAAATTTAAGTCTTACCAAACTCTTCGTTATTGCCGATACACACAAGCAAGAGCTACTTACTTGTCGGCACAAAGTAAGACAAATAATTAATCACAATTCAAATCAAACTGAAACTAAGCCTTTAGCAACAAGATATTTCTTGGTTAATCTGCAATCCCTCATAGTTGTCTATATGAGGCAGAAATTTCTCGTTTTGAACCCGTCAAAGCCTAACACACTTGGCTGAATGGGTATAGCTCATAGATTTTATTTCTCCTAGATCCGAGCGTTCATCAGCATCGCTGTCATACACACGTTAGCAATTAAATCAAGCTATTGCAATATTCTTTAATAAGAATTTCTTAATACTTTTTAACGACAAATATATATATACAAAAGATTTTATTAAATAAGTTTTTATGAATCCCTCAGCATAAATATCTCATTTTCCTGACAAATAGCCCTGTTTTAGGAAATTGCTATATCTAATTCATGGTTTAGAAACAAAAAAGACATATAGGATTTTGGCTGATGGTTGCAATAGTTAGAGTTTTTAACTCACAAAATTACATCAGTATATTTACTGCATATTTCCTGTTTTATTGAAAATAAAGATTGATGACCTTTATTGATTGAAAATAATCAAAAATGGCTAGATTGTTGTCTAAAATTATCTGCCAAAATTTTAGGATAAATAGTAATTTATTTAGGTTTAGCTTTGAGTTTATCAAAGTAATGCTTGAGACTTGCTTTGTCTATAACCAACTTCAATCATTCATGAATAATAAGATCCTCGACTTTTTAGAGAAGTCGGGGATCTAACTGTAAGTCAACATGATTCCTAATTGATGATTCTGCCTAAAGTCGTATTCCGTAAATTTACGTAATTAGAAATTACTACCCCACGCTTAAATCTACTTACTCGCAGCAAGGATGGATATCAATACTGCTCGGTTAAGAATATTTGTAAAACAGATACCTCGAAGTCATGTTGAGGTACTCCAAAGTCGTGTTGAGGTACTCCAAAGTCGTGTTGAGGTACTTCAAAGTCGTTTTGA
>NZ_JAVRCD010000074.1:0-38079 GCF_034530895.1 Nostoc sp. DedQUE08 | reverse complement strand
TTTTCTTTTAATCCTTTTATTCAGAATACTCGGAAAGTGACAGAAGAGGGATAACCTGATTTATACTTGACTAGGGTTTAACGCTTAGGAGCATACATAATTATGAATTCGATAAATCCCTCTGAAAACGTCATTAGTTGTTTGCAGACTATCTTAGATGCCACCTCTACGGGAAATTACGATCTTTTTCTTACAGTAGGTGATTCAGACTACAGAGCTGATATTACCAAAGAAAATTTTGACCAAGTTAGTTCCCCACTAATTGCACGTATGTCTGAGGGCTATACAACTACTTACTTCGGTCATCTCAAACAAGGAGAAACTCAGACCTATTTGTGGAAGCTGAGTTTTGCTGATGATGGACATGAATTTATAGTACGTGTGGGGATGAAGGGGGACAAAGTTAATCTGATATGGATTACTTAATATATATGCATATCTGCTGTGAAAACAAAAATACGCTGTAGGGTAGCAAAGATGTGCTACCTTACAATTTTTTTAACTTCTAAGTTGCACAGGCATAGCTAAATAGGTCATTTTCAAAGCACCCAATGGTGTAAAAATCACTGGAGTTAGGCTTTGATTTAAATGCATTTGAATTTCGGAAGATGGTAACTCTTTCAAGCCTTCCATCAAATATTTAATGTTAAAGGCAATCTCGATATTTTCACCAGAAATTTGTGCCGGCATTGACTCTCTACCACTGCCTACATCTTGAGCCTCACAAGATAAAGTAATTTCTTGAGCTGCGCTATCAATACTGAGTTTAACAATATTATTTTTCTGATCGGCTAACACAGCAATCCGCTCCAAAGTGCTGATAAATTGTCGCCGTTCGATTGTTACTTGTCGCTCAAATTGGCGCGGAATTAATTGTCGATAAGTAGGATATTGCCCTTCTAAGGTGCGACTAGTCAAGCGTTGATTTTGCCATGCAAATACAACTTGACCTCGATCGAAATATAAAGCTACAGGTTCATCTGATGAGGCGCTATGAGCTAACATTCGTTGAAGTTCGCGTAATGCTCTAGCTGGTACTGTCACTTCTACTTGACTAGTTCCGCCTAAAGGGCGCTCGTTGCTAGTTTCTACGACTGCGAGGCGATGTCCGTCTGTAGCTGCAAATTCTAGGGTGTCTTGTTTAACTGTTAAATGCACTCCCGTGAGTACTTGCTTGGTTTCATCAGCACTGGTAGCAAACAATGAACCGCGTAATCCTTCAATTAATGCAGTGGTGGTGAGATGGATTACTTCTGTATTTTCAATTATAGGTAGTTCGGGAAATTCTTCCGGCCCCATTGCTCGGACTTGGTAATGTCCACTCTTAGGTGTGAGTGTGACAATTAAACCTTCTCCACCGGATGTTGCACCTGTCAAGGCTGATTCATCGTCTAAAGTGATTTCGCCTTCTGGAAGACGAGAGGTGATGTCTACAAGTAACTTAGCAGGAAGTGCGATCGCCCCACTTTCCCATACCTCTGCGTTAAAGCTGGTGCGGATTCCCAAGCTGAGATCGAAGGCTGTTAAGCTTACTTGGTTAGTTTGGGCATCCGCTTGTAACAGCACATTGGCAAGTACTGGATGAGTTGGTCGTGAAGGTACTGCACGACTAACAAGTGAGAGGTTTGTACTGAGATCGCTTTGGGAGCAAACTAATTTCATAAGTCAGATACAGCTTGTGAAAGATATCCTAACATCCTTATGTTTATAGGCGATCGCTATTTGTTTGATTAGCGCTTAGGCGTAGTCCGCCACAAGTATCGCTTCTACGCTTCAAACTGTAATAATTGAAACACTTGCAACAAATATTCTTCCATGTATAAGAAACCCTTAAGTATTTCCAAAAAATATATAAGCATTTGCTGCAAAGGCTTAATACTTTGCAACACACATTCTTCCATGTATAAGAAACCCTTAAGTATTTCCAAAAAATATATAAGCATTTGCTGCAAAGGCTTAATACTTTGCAACATACATTCTTCCATGTATAAGAAACCCTTAAATCATTGCAGCATTTGTTGTAATGAACTTATGAATTTATTTATTACCTAAAATATCAAAATAATCTAAGTGAAATTAACTAAACTTTGGGAGATGGGATGCCTACTATGGTCTATGTCTACGCAACTTGTTTGTAGTATTTCCCCATGACATAAAATATATTTTTGTATAAAACAGTACTATAAATCTAGTAGCAGAGATGGATTATGGCACGTCGCAAAAGAAATTCCAGCGTTTTAGAACGAGCCGATCGCCGAATTGAAAGTTTACAATCTATCAGCGTAGAACTTGACTTTGGGGAAGGACTAACTATACAAGCTTATAATACGACAATTAACGATCTCCGGTCTAAGCTTGCTGCCTACAATACTGCTTTATCTACCATTGACAAACTCACTGATGACGTGAATAACGCAGAACAGGCTGTAATAACCATGTCAGAAAAAATGTTACTAGGAGTTGCCAGCCGTTACGGTAAAATCAGCCAAGAATACGAGATGGCGGGTGGTGCTAGACGAGGTAATACCAAGAAGAAGCGAGGCGTACTAGGCAATTCCAAAGTCACCAATTCTTTAGCAGCCGATTCTATTCAGCCTTCTTCTGGAAATAAATCTATGAATGGGGCTTCGGGTGCGATCGCAAATTAGCTAAAATCCAATAGGAAACGGCACTCACTTAAAATACAGCCTTTGCTTTAACTTTCTAACTCGTTCCCAGCCTCCAGGCTGGGAACGAGGTAAAATAAAGGTTTTTAGTCCTGCAAAGGTGGGTTTTGTATTTCGACTTTGCTCAACACAAGTCTCTATAGCCGCAAGTTATCTTTGCCCAATGTAATATTTACAGCTCCAAAAATATTACAATCTATCAGAGATACTGCTAACATCACTGAGACGCTTCATAATGGCAACCACATCTAATGTTCAGGTGACTATTTCCCTGTCGGAACCGGGTTTAGACGAAGAGCAATTGCAAGCAGAAGTGCAAAATTTGCTCCCACAAATTAAAGAAGTGGATGGAGTAGAAAATGCAGATTTAGTGGCAGTTACAGAAGCTCCCCAAGGTTCAAAGGCTTTCGGGGGTTTTTTGTTGGCGACATTAAAGGCAGTGGGCAATCCAGGGTTAATCAAGCCTTTGTTTGGGTTTTTGAGTACTAAACTTTCTGGAAAAACTATTGAAATTAATGTAGAAGTTAATGGCAAGAAACTCGAAGTCAAAGCCAGTAATCAGGAAGAGTTTGAATTTGCCAGACGCCAAGCTGAGGATTTTATAAAAAATACCAAAGATATATAACAAAGCAAACATGGCAAGAGTCGCATTACTAATTGGGGTTAGTGAATATGAGCCGGGATTGAATCCCCTACCTAGTGCTGTCAAAGATGTCGAAGCTATAAGGCGAGTCTTAGTCAACCCAGATATGGGTGGCTTTGACGAGGCCGAGGTGCTGAAAAATCCCTTGCGGCAGGAAATGGAAGATAAAATTTATGAATTATATACTTTAAATCGTAATCAGGATGATGTCTTACTACTTTATTTTTCTGGTCATGGCATAACTGATAGTGGAGGTGAATTTTACTTCTCGACTCGCCAAAGCCGTAAAGACCAGCAAGGAAAATTAGTACCAACCTCGGCTGTAGCAGCCAGAGAAGTGCATCGTTGGATGAACACAAGCAAGTCAAAGCAACTCGTTGTAATTTTAGACTGTTGCTTTGGTGCAGCTTTTGCCAAAGGTTTGACAGCTAAAGATAGCGGCACTATCAACCTTGAACAACATTTGGGGGGTGAAGGAAGGGCAATTCTTACTGCTTCGACTTCCACGCAATATGCATTTGAGCAAGAAGGTCTTGAACTTTCAATTTACACTCAATACTTAGTTGAGGGTATTGAAAAAGGCGCAGCAGATCAAGACGGAAATGGTTTAATATCGGTGGATGAGTTGCATGGATATGCCAGCAGTAAGGTTCGAGAAGTATCTCCAACAATGACACCGGAGTTCTATCCCGTTAAGCAAGGTTATAGAATTTTTTTGGCAAAGTCGCCTAAAGATGACCCCAAGCTGAACTATCGCAAAGAAGTAGAAACCCGCGCCAAGTCTAATAAAGGTAAGTTTTCTATCTTTGCTTCAGAAATGCTGGAATCTAAGCGGATTGATTGTGGGCTATCTGAGGATGAAGCAAAGGCAATTCGAGAAGAAGTTTTGCAACCATATTGGGAGTATGAGCGTAAACGAGTTCGGTATGAAGAGGCGCTAACTGTTGCAGTCAATGAGGAATATCCTTTTAACGAGGAGGAACTGGAAGAATATCAACAATATCTAGGACTAAGGGATGAGGACATTACCTCGATAAAACAACGAGTGCTTGCGCCAAAACAAGCAGAATATGAGCACCAGCAGCAAGAAAGAGCCGAAGCTGAAAAACGGCAAGCGGAATTAAAGAAAAAACAAGAGAGAGAATTATCTAAAACTGTTTCTCAACCGCCATTTTCCCCAGATATTCAAACTCAGCCGTTTGAGTTTGAAACCACCACCATAAATGTAAAATCAGGATTGTTTGGCTTAGGAAAAACCTGTGAAATCAATCGCAGTTGCAAACGAGTCGAGTTTTTTTCAGAAAATTTGGCTAATGATGTAGTTCTGGAAATGGTTGCAATTCCTGGTGGAAATTTCTTGATGGGTTCCCCAAAGAATGAGCCAGAACGAAGCAATTCTGAAAGTCCACGGCATACTGTTACCGTTCAACCCTTTTTCATGGGCAAATATCCAGTTACACAAAGACAATGGGCTATTGTAGCCACGCTGAAAAAGGTAAATATTGATTTAAATCCCGACCCCTCGCATTTCAAAGGCGCTAATCGACCTGTTGAGCGTGTTTCTTGGGATGATGCAATTGAGTTTTGTGCCCGATTGTCTAAGAAGACTGGGAAAACCTATCGTTTGCCTAGTGAGGCAGAGTGGGAATATGCCTGTCGTGCGGGAACAACTACTCCATTTTATTTTGGTGAGACGATTACGACTGAGTTGGCAAATTATGACGGAAATTATACCTATGGTTCTGGGGCAAAGGGTGAATATCGTGAACAAACAACAGATGTCGGAAAATTTTCACCAAATGCCTTTGGTTTATTTGATATGCATGGTAATATATGGGAATGGTGTCAGGATTCTTGGCACGAAAATTATAACGAAGCGCTAACAGACGGCAGCGCTTTTATAAATGACAATGTTGAGCGGCTGCTGCGTGGTGGTTCGTGGGACTTCAATCCGGGGTACTGCCGCTCGGCGTTTACCGTCAGGCGCGCGCGTGACGATAAGTACGACTCCGTGGGTTTTCGGGTTGTGGTTGCGGCTCCCCTCAGCACTCTTCTGCTGTCAGAACAGATGAATGGGAATTCATCTGGTGTACCCAAGAAGAGTCTAGACCTACTCCAGTGAGGTTGGTAACAATCTCCGAATATAAAACTGGGTCGGATAGCTTGGTAGGCTGCGAGGTCGAACAGTTGTGCGACTCATCCCATTTATTATTTGATGGGTAAATAAGTTTGTAGTAAGGACTTTAGTCCTTGATTTGAGCGCTAAAGCGCTCACTACAAACTCAGCAAACTTAACTGACTACTAGAAAATTCCACAATTTCTATTGCAATCATAGTTAGGCAAGTTTACCTTGTGGAAAACTTGTGGAAAAGTACTTGAGTTTTTCCACAAGGTAATTATACTCAATTAAATGTTAACTGTAGAATATCAAGTTTTCCCCAGTTTTTTCCACAATCTAAGTTAAATTTAATCAATTTTTAGACGTTACTTAATATTCTTGACTAATTCTTCAGCCGTCAAAGCTCATAATTCAGACTGCTGCTTGTGGAAAACTTACAATACATCTTCAAGATGGTTTTTGAGAACGGCTAGTCATATTGATGCGATCGCTCAATTCACGTAGAGTTTGTACTAAGGTGCGATCGCTCTCTTGAAGTTGGGTAATTTTATCGCAACTATAGATTACCGTTGTATGGTCTTTACCACCAAATTCCTCGCCAATTCTCGGCAAACTCAAAGCCGTGTGTTGGCGCATGAGATACATTCCTAATTGACGCGCCCAGCTAATCTCTCTTCGTCGCGAGTTACCTTTGAGGTCATCTATTGAAACATCAAAATTATCCGCCACCACCTTTAAAATTGCTTCTGGGGTAGCTGCCATTTTTTCGTTAGGCGGTTCTAAAACTGGCGTGATATTTTCCACCGTCATCGGTAAACCCCAAATAGAAATATAAGCTACCGCCCGAATTAAAGCTCCTTCTAATTCTCGAATATTAGAAGTATAGTTAGAAGCAATATACTCAATTACATCGCGGGGAAGACTAATATTTTCATCCTCGGCTTTTTTCTGTAAAATTGCCATTCTCGTTTCTAAATCGGGCTTTTGGATATCTGCAATTAAACCCATAGAAAACCGAGAACAAAGACGTTCTTGCAAGCTAGGAATTTGGTTGGGCGGACGATCGGAAGCAATGACAACTTGTTTACCAGCTTCATGTAGAGTATTAAAAGTATAAAAGAATTCTTCTTGGGTATACTCTTTCCCTTCAAGAAACTGAATATCATCCACTAATAAAACATCAGCCGCTCGGTAATGCTCTCGGAAACTTTGCATACTATCCTTACGGATGGCTGTAATTAAATCATTAGTAAACTGCTCAGTAGAAACATAAAATATTTTACAATTAGGAAAAATTGCATAGCGATAATGACCAATAGCTTGCATCAGATGAGTTTTACCCAAGCCGACACCACCGCATAAAAATAAAGGATTAAACTCTTTACCTGGAGATTCTGCAACTGCTAAAGAAGCAGCATGAGCCATGCGATTGTTAGCACCAACTACAAACCGCGAAAAGACATATTTAGAGTTTAAGTCAGTAGTTTGATGATTGCGATCGAGAACAGCTTCAGAAATACTGCTGGAATTTGGTGATTCCCAAGCAACCTCTCGTTCACTAAAATGAGAAACTTGATCGCCTTGAGCAACAGTAATGTAAATTCCTACGGGATGACCGAGAATATCTTGGACTACATGAGCAATCGTATTGATGTAATACTTCTGTAACCAATTACGAGCAAATGGGTTAGGAGTGCGGATAATCAAACAATTATTTTCTAATCGCTCTGCACTAGCAGTTTTGATCCAAGTTTCAAAGGTAGGTCGGGATAGTTCAAGCTTTAGGCGCTCTAGTACCTGAATCCACAGACTTTCTATGGGAATTTCCATTATCCACCACCTTTGCTGCTAATCGTCACAATAGAAGAGAAAGCACTAATTTAGCATTGAGACACGCTAGACCTAAAATAAGCTTTTAAGTTGTAACCATTTTGGGATCTACCCAGTAGGCAAGATCCTAACACCCACTGACCAAACCGAGTGCTGAGTGCTAAGTGGTGAGTAAAATAAAATTTCTCACAGCTTTTGTACCCAATATATGCATCGTCCCTAATGAGCGGTTTTAACTCAGCACTTTGCACTTTTAACTCAGCACTCTCATTGACACGGAGAAGCAACGACACATGAAGATAACAAACCATCACTCAGCACCCAAAAAGATTGAAACCAGGGGCTTACCCCATAGGTTGTGGATGCTCTCATACGGGGTAGCAGTGGTGTTCCTGGGGAGCTGCTCTCTTCTACCTGCTAGGACTGTTGATAATCAGCAAAGCGATACTCAAGCCCAAAACACAACACAACCTAATCCGGTAATTGTCCCCCCGCAGATTTTCTCTTCGTCTGGAGATCCTAATTTTGTCGTGAAAGTAGTGCAACAGGTGGGGCCTGCGGTAGTTCGGATTGATTCTTCCCGAACAATTACTTCTCGCGTACCAGACGAATTTAACAACGATCCATTTTTCCGGCGGTTTTTTGGAGAAGGAGCGCCACAGCCTAGACAACGCGTAGAACGCGGTAGTGGCTCTGGATTTATTATTAATTCTTCCGGTCAAATTGTTACCAATGCCCATGTGGTAGATGGTGCTGATAGAGTCACTGTTATACTCAAAGATGGCCGGACTTTTGATGGGAAAGTTTTGGGTGAAGACCCAGTAACAGATGTGGCAACGATCAAAATTAATGCGAATAATCTGCCAACTCTAGCTGTGGGTAACTCTGATGCCTTACAACCAGGAGAAGCTGTAATTGCCATTGGTAATCCATTAGGCTTGAATAATACCGTTACATCTGGAATTATTAGTGCTACAGGGCGTTCTAGTAGCGATATCGGTGCAAGTGACAAGCGGGTTGATTACATCCAAACGGATGCTGCAATTAACCCTGGTAATTCCGGTGGGCCATTGCTCAATGCTCGCGGTCAAGTGATTGCAATGAATACAGCGATTATCCGAGGCGCTCAAGGCTTGGGATTTGCTATCCCCATTAACACCGTGCAAAGGATTGCCCAAGAATTAATCGCTAAAGGCAGGGTGGATCATCCTTATTTGGGTGTGCAGATGGTGACATTAACACCAGAAAATAAAGAAAGAATCAAGAATGTCGCAGGCGATCGCTTAAATATTACAGCAGATGACGGCGTTTTGCTGGTTGAGATTGTGCCGCGATCGCCTGCATCTGTAGCTGGACTAAGAGTCGGTGATGTGATTAAAAGCATTAACAGCCAGCCTGTTACTAAAATTGAAGAAGTACAAAAGCTAGTAGAAAAGAGCAAAATCGGTACGAAATTACCCATAGAAGTGGAACGCAATGGGCAAATTGTCCAAGTAGGAGTTCAACCTGCTCCTTTGCCAGTCAGACGTGAAGGATGATGTTTGTCATTAGTCATTTGTCATTTGTCATTGGTCATTTGAAAAACAACTGACATACTATACTTCCCCAATGCCTCATACCCCATACCCAATGCCCAATGCCCAATGTCCCATGCCCAATTCCCCATTCCTAAAAGGAGTTTTATCATGACTGAATTAGCGCCAATAATTCAATTAGGCAATCCAACATTGCGCCAAAAAGCTGCTTGGGTTGAGAATATTCAAGATGAGCAGATTCAAAAATTAATTGAAGATTTAATCGCCACTGTTGCCAAGGCTAACGGCGTGGGAATCGCTGCGCCTCAAGTAGCACAATCCTATCGTTTATTTATTGTGGCTTCCCGTCCTAATGCCAGGTATCCCAATGCGCCAGAAATGGAACCTACTGCCATGATAAATCCCAAAATCATTGCTCATTCAACTGAAGTTGTCAAAGATTGGGAAGGTTGTTTAAGTGTTCCAGGAATTAGAGGGTTAGTTCCTCGCTATCAAGCTATTGAAGTCGAATACACTGACTCTCAAGGCAACTTACAAAAGCAAGAATTAACCGATTTTATCGCTCGGATTTTTCAACACGAATACGATCATCTCGACGGTATTGTATTTGTCGATCGCCTAGAAAATACTCTTGATATGATTACTGAGCAGGAATACCAACAACGAGTAGTTAACAAATAAATGGGAGTGGGGAGTGGTGGTGAAAAAGCTAACGATTAACGTAACCCCCTAACCCCCTTCCCGACCTTTACGGAAAATTATGTATAAATGTTAAATAGCTAAGGGCAACACCAAGTTAAACGCGAAGTAGCAAGAGTCCACTTCTTAAAGCTTGATTCCACAGAGATGATTTTTGCACTTCTGGCAAAGAAAGAGGCTGATTTACTGATAACGGTGGCTCTTGTTGCAGAGATAATTGCCACCAGCCAACATCGTGCCACTTACTAAATTTATACCCAACTCTGTAAAAAACACCTAGAGGCGAAAAACCGACAGCCTCATGCATAGCTACACTTGCTGGGTTGGGTAAAGCGATCGCAGCAAAAACGTTATAAAATCCTTGGAGTTGCAGCAAGCCAAAAAGAGAAGTGTACAAAGCTTTAGCAACTCCTTTTCTGCGATATTCAACATTTACATACACGGATGATTCTACAGACCATTGGTAAGCAGCACGAGTCCGGTAGGGAGTAGCATAGGCATAACCTAGAATCTCACCGTTAATTTCACACACTAGCCAAGGCATCTGCTGTTGATAGTTATTGATGCGTTTTTCAAATTCCGTTTTGCTGGGAGGCTCTATCTCAAAGGAAATTGAAGTTTCCCACACAACTGGCGCATAAATTGCCAGCATTTTTAAAGCATCACTTTCGTTAGCTAGTCTAATTGCAGCTTTCACAACAGATCCTTTTTGGATTTTAATAATTCGCTAGAAACGAGGTTTGAAAAGGCTTTTGGCTTAAGTTTACATCAATGTCACGCATGAGGGTGCAATGACTGTGAGAATTAGACTTTTTGCAGAAATCGGGAAAAGGGGAAGGGGAAAGGTTTGGTATTTTCCCTTTCCCCAATAAAGATGAGTCCCTTTTCCCACAAGAGTGCAAAAAGCACAAATGCCAAGAGGTCTATTGTCTTAAGCATGTGCTTCACAAACTTGCTCGCCCCGCCACAATTGATATAGCCGCGTCGCTGGCATTGTCATATATAAAACGTCACCATCACTGAGATTAGTTTCTAATAAATCCCAGCCATGAAGAGTTTGGTGGTTTGTTTCTACGTACAAAGGTACGCAGTCAGCAGACATTGCTACATCTTTCACCCATTGACCGCAAAAGACGTGTGAAGCTGTAATTACAGTGGCAAAAGCTACCCAAAGACTATCGGCTGTGATGCCATTGCCCAGGATACGTCCCCCTAGCGCAGCAGCAGCAAAAGCTGGCGCTGCTAATTCAGCCGGACTCAGCACTGCATCGAAGCCAAATAGCTGTTGGGCTATGCCAGCAAAATCAGGATCGCCATAATGAACAATCACCGGAATACTGGGTGCCAAACCTTTGGCTTTGAGGGCAATTTCCAAATTGGTAGCATCATTGCTAGTAACAGTAATCACTGCGGCGGCAGAGTTTATATTGCTAGCTTTGAGTATTGTGCGGAAGCTGGCATCACCCTGAATCACAGGGATACCGAGTTCGCGGGCGGTGTTGATATATTTACTGTTGGAGTCGGGTTCAACGACGACAACTTCATGTCCGCTGGCGTGGAGTTGCTGAACAATTCTCACCCCAATACCACTTAAGCCACAGACAATGTAGTGCGATCGCTGAGGAATTCGGGCTGCATCCCAAAATTGCTTAAAGCGGCTTCCTAAGACAAAATCTGTGAGCATGGCATACCAAATACCAATCACTACTGCTCCAATCAGCATCATCACAACAGTAAATAACTTAATACTGTTAGGAGCATTTTCTACTACTTTGTCATTACCACCGGCTCCGGTAATCATGCCGACAGAAAAATATAGAGCATCTACAGGAGACAAACTCAACTCAGCCGACATATAAGTGAATGTAGCGATCGCAATAACCGTCAATAGTGCAATAGCACCCACCACTACCGATCGCCCGTGTTCCTGAAACTGCCTAAAATTAGTCATAACTTTTAGCAGTTTTCTAATCAACGATCTCCGGGGGGAACGGATGCGGGGTTGTGTACCAATAATTATGCGATCGCCTACTTGGATTTCTTGGCCAGCTATGACAGCTGATACCAAATCCATCTCACCTTTGACTGGTAAGTAATAAATTAGCATCCGCGATCGGTCTGACCACAATTCACTCAGCTTTCGACCTTTCCAGAAGTGGTTTTCATGAATGTATTCTTCGTGAATTGGCCAAGTTTGCTGAAATAATTTAATTTGTCCGATCGCTCGGTTTCCCAGCGCTGCAAAGGTGAATACGGGTGCTGCTAATCCGACAACACTCATACTCAAATGGTCTGGCAAACTTTGATCTAGGCGCTCTCCTAAATTTGTATTATAAAAACGGTTGATAATCCGAATCTGGGGATTCAGCACCCGCGCTTGCATCATAATAGATAAATTCAGAGCATCTTTAGATCCAGCGATGACTAAAGTGTGTGCCTGTTGAATTCCTGCTGCTGTCAGGGTAGAAGCTGCTTGTAAATCTCCAACAATCACATCTCCTGCGGTTTCGCCGGGGATAGATTGGTGATGAATGCCAACAACGAAGGCTCCCTGATGTCTCAGCAGACGAAAGGTTTTATATCCGGTACGTCCTAAGCCACAAACAATAATTCTGGGTTTCATGAAACGGCAGCATCTTTTACAGGTAGGGCTGCATTTCTAGTTAGTTATCAATATTGTTGCCCATTTTCCTGGAATATTACTGTAGCTGACAACACGATTGTTTTAATTGGAGGCAGAAGGCAGGGGGCAGGAGGCAGGAGGCAGGAGGGAGGGGGCAGAGAAACAGAGGGGAAAAACTTACTGCAACTTCTCCCCTGCTCCCCCTGCCTTCCTCGATAAAATAATCTAGAAAAATATGGCAATTTTTGTAGGTTGTGATACGCTATCTGCTTGAGAAGTGTGGAGGAGCCGAAAATGACTAAGCTGCGGGTGGGGTTACTGTTTGGCGGTCGTTCGGGAGAACATGAAGTTTCGATCAAATCAGCACGGGCGATCGCTAACGCCTTGAGTGCAGGGGAAAATGCTAGTAAGTACGAAATATTGCCTTTTTACATCCAAAAAGATGGCCGCTGGCTAGCAGGAGAAGCACCCGAAAAGGTTTTAGCAACCGGCAGTCCGCTACTGGAATCGGCAGAATCAATATCTGAGGGAAATCTGACATCCAACCTTCAAGCCCAAACTCTGAGCAATTGGCAATCTCCCTCTCAAGTTGCCCAAGTGGATATTTGGTTTCCCATCCTCCACGGCCCTAACGGTGAAGATGGAACAATTCAAGGGTTACTGACTTTGATGCAAGTCCCCTTTGTCGGTTCTGGGGTGTTAGGTTCGGCAATGGGAATGGATAAAATTGCCATGAAAATGGCCTTTGAGCAAGCGGGATTACCACAGGTAAAATACAAAGCGGTAACTAGATCGCAGGTTTGGTCTAATCCGTGCGTATTTCCGAAACTGTGTGATGAAATTGAGGCAACATTAGGTTATCCAGCTTTTGTCAAGCCTGCTAATTTGGGTTCATCAGTGGGTATTGCCAAAGTGCGATCGCGCCCAGAATTAGAAGCTGCTTTAGATAGTGCTGCCAGTTACGATCGCCGACTAGTTGTAGAAGCTGGAGTAGTCGCTAGAGAAGTTGAGTGTGCCGTTTTAGGTAACGATCGACCCCAAGCCTCTGTCATTGGAGAGATTACTTATGACAGCGATTTTTATGATTATGAAACTAAATATACTGAAGGTCGGGCAGATTTACTGATCCCCGCACAGCTTCCAGAGGCGATCGCCCGTCAAATTCAGGACATGGCTTTACAAGCTTTTGCCGCTGTTGACGCTGCTGGGTTAGCAAGGGTAGATTTTTTCTATGTGGAAGCAACACAAGAAGTATTTATTAACGAAATCAATACCTTACCAGGCTTTACTGCGACAAGTATGTATCCTCAACTCTGGGCACATAGTGGAGTCTCCTTTCCAGAATTAGTCGATCGGTTAATTCAACTTGCTCTTGAAAGACATTCTCCTAGCTGACAGAATAAATCAGCAAACTGATTTCAGATTAGTACGGTAAAAAGTCACAATAAATACAGAACTTTGGCAAAATTTAGCCAGATTTTGTAGCTGATGTTTTACAAAAAAGCTACTAAAATCTGAAATTTGTTACGGATACCTGATGCTTGACTCCTCCAGTACAATTTATTCACTAGAGGGGTACAAATCTGAAAGTAATCATGGAAAAAAGTCAGAGTGTACAGCGCGAGCGAACCCAATTTAAAAGGGCTACTCCAGAGCTGACAAACAGGAAATCGAGACTAAAAAACAGCTCGAATGTTCTGATATATCTGGTTGCACATCATCCTTGGCTATTGTTAACCGGGTGTTTAGCCATGTTTCTAGGTGGTGGTGCCTTTGCCTTATACAGCTTAGGTAATGCTGGCCCGGTAGCACAAGAAGAACCAGAAAAAATCCCAGTTATCGTTGAAGAACCAATCGGTGTGCCCTCTGAGAGTAGTAATCCTACACCTTTATGGATGGTTGCTGCGATCGTTCTCAGCTGTGGTGGTGGTTCTTTGCTGATTTTCCGAATGCTTAACCGCACAAAGCAACCGCAAAAAGTTCAAAAACAGGTTAATCGCCAGCAGGTACGCTTGGCACAGAAGCATTACCAAAAATTGGAACCAAATCTTCCCAAGAGTCAGCCAATTTTTGTGCCACAGCCACAACTAATGCCCCTAATGCAGATGCAACCTAAAACAAAGCATCTGGTAACTGTTCTCCCAGCAGAACACAAGCACCACCTGGATACGCGCACAGAATCCTTAGCAGAATTGATGGATCTTCGTAAAAATAGTTCATTGTCTGCTATTTTACGCCAGTATTAATACTACCGTAAAGTAAAACCCCGTTAAATTAATACTTTTTGCCAATTAGCTTGGCTTAGATTCCCGACTTTCTCTAAGAAGTCGGGAATCTTGTTATGTAGGAATAATTTATTTGCTATATAGCGGTTTAACTGCTTTTAAAAAGTTAGATATGAGCAATTAGGAAATTTAAAAACTTGCCAAAATGGCAACTAGCTTTTGATGATTCAAGTTAAATTGTATGAAGATAAACGACTTCAAGGGTTTGATTATCAGGGACTACCACCTAAGCAAATTCCTTTTGTAAAACACTATTTATTGAGTGATTTACAAAAACAAAAAGCTATCTCTAAGAATTATTTGCAGAGTATTTATCTCAGTAAATAAATTCAATAATCAGGTTTGGCATTTGCTGCAACAGGAATATTCAATGCGTGCAGGCGTTGTTGTTGAACTACGCATTAGCCCCCTAATGGGTAACGTCTGTATACATTCCTGTTCACTTCAGCAGCAAATGGTAGAGTGGGAGTTTGAAAGCTGACTGATATGCTTCCTCCCACTCTCTTTTTATCGAAACAGAATTCAGGAGTCAGAATTCTTCTTTAAAAGTTAGTATCTTGTAAAAACTCAAGAATCGTTTTATTCAACACCGCAGAAGCCCCAGTTGAGGCATCATGACAGCAGTTAGATAAAATCTGTAATTTTGAATTGGGGATATGTTGATGTAATTTTTTACCATGACTAGCAGGAAACCAACTATCTTGCTCACCCCACAAAACTAGTGTGGGACACTTAATTGCACTCAGGTTATTTTGAATTTTGGTGAGCATATTGGGCTTATTTGCTTGCCAATTCTCAATTTCTCGCGCGGCTATTTGTAACTCTTCGGCAACTTTTGCGATCGTACCAGGCAATTCAGTAAACGGGTAAGTTATCCAATAGATATCTTCCTGCGTTAAAATTGAGGGATCGAATAATACTCTACGTCTTTCTATTGCCATAACTTCTCTAAATAGAGGTGCAAACAAATATGTCAGACGTAAAGAATCAATTGTTTGCATTATTTCTAAAGGCATTTGGGCAAGCAACCACATAGACCAATGGGGTAGCTGTTCGGCAAAAACAGGTACGTTTACTACTATAAGCCGTCCGATTAACTGCGGGTTTTCTTGAGCAAGAGCAAGGGCAACTAATCCCCCTAGAGATTCGGCCACAATGACTGCGGGTTCATTACATAATGCCTGAATAATTCTTTGAAACTCAATAACTTGATGACCGTTGTGTTCTTTACGAGACAATGGTTTTTCAGAAAAACCAAAACCTTTGGCATCAAAACAAATTACTCGGTAATATTTAGATAATGCTGCTACGCTGTGCCGCCAATTGTAGCTCCAACTCCCCATACCATGTAATAAAATTAGCGGTTTACCTCTACCTTTTTCGCCATAAGCAATTTGTACGGGATACCCTTTAGCATCACTAATAACTAAACTTTGCCGCCCTTTGGGAAAAGTAGCTTGCCACCAATCTTTCATTCTTTTATCAATAAACAATTTAACCGCCTGTAAAAACGCTCCACAGGATTCTAATTAAGATCACAGGCAATGCTACTAAGACAATGGAGATGAGCAATAATCCAGCCAAAACGGCAAAGATAAACCATCTGTCTGCACTCTTTTGCTCGCTAGGAAACTTTAAGTATTCTTCCAAGAGCTTGATATTATTAGTGTTAGCTCTCCAGGCAAAATCAAAAAAGTCTCCCAAAACTGGGACAGCACCTACCAAGCCATCAATGATTACATTCAAAACCATTTTACCTAGAGTGGCTCTAGATACGCCTAGCCGTGCTGCTTCTAGAATGATGTAGCTAGAAAACATTATTCCCAAAAAATCACCACCAATCGGTATGAGTCCTAAAATTGGATCTAAACCAAAACCAATCTTTGTGCCAGGAATGGTAATAACATTATCCAGCAGCCGACTTAGCTGACGCAGGCGCTTCAAGGTGGGTGCTTTGGCATCAGGTTCAATCATCGGAAATCGAGGAGGAGAATCAGGCATGGAGGCGATCGCTAACTTTGTATTGAATCGTTAGATATTTTACTCCCCTACTGAGCTTTTGCAATCATTTTCTCAGGGATTTACGAATTAATATTTTACTTTCGATTGCGGCTGGGCTTTTAAGCGCATATCTTCGCCGACAGTCACGTTTAACTGATCGCCGATTAACAGAACAGCAGCACTCATTGACAGCCAGAGCATTAAAACTATCACTGCTCCTACAGCACCATATACTTTATTATAATTGCCAAAATTCGCCACATACAGCCGAAATAAGGCAGACAACATTGCCCAAAAAACAGCTGCTAAAATTGCTCCAGGCATCATTGGCGTGCCTGAGTTCCACTGGCTTGGGCCATAGCGATAGACAAAGCCAAAGGCGACAGCAACAATACTTAAAGCTAAAGGCCAGCGTAACAGTAGCCAAAGATGCAACAAAAAGATCAAAGAACTATTTTCACGCACTACTATTCCCAAAAGCCAATCGCTAGTAAACACTGAGAAAGAAGCCAAGACTAAAAGCAACATAGTACCGACTGTTAATCCCAGAGAGACAAGCTTGGCTTTCCAAAAGGGACGGATGTTTTCTGAGGGAATTTGATGGATTTGATCGAGGGCTGTCATTGCGGTACTCACCGCCCCAGAAGCAGTCCAAATTGCTAATACAAAGCTTAGAGAAAATAAACCACTGTTTTTGGAGTTAGTAATTTCTGTGGTAGCAAAATCACGAATCAGCTCCAGGGCTTGTTCAGGTAAGATTTGACTTAGTTGTGCCGCCAGTTGTTTAAAGGTGTTTTGTAAAGATTCTGCCAATAAGCCAATGGCTGTGATGATAGCAAGAATTGCTGGAAACAGCGATAGCATGGCATTAAAGGCGATTTCCGAGGCGAGTCCAAAAAGTCGCCTTTCGATTGTTCGGGAAAAAGTTTTTTTAATCGTGCGCCAATTGAGGTGGCCAAAGAAGCGAAAAAAACGAAGCTTTGGCATAATTTAGAGTTAAAACTGGTTGGGTTGATTAACTACTGTGCTAAATTTTGCGTAGCGATCGCATCTATCTTTCTACCGCAAGAATACCGAGTCAAGAGTTTCTAACTAATGACCATTGACCAATGACTAATGACTAATGACTATTAATGTATGAATCAAGATTTAACACAACAGTGGTTGACAGAAATCCAGGTAATCAAAGAGCAGATGGCACAGCTGCAACACGAGCGCGATACAGCTTGGGAAAGTGCCCAAAAATGGCGTCAGCTTTACAATACAGAAGCAGAACAACGCCGTACAGATACTCAACTTTCCCAACAGACGATCGCCTCCCTCAAGGCAGAACTGCATAAACTCCAAGGTTTTGAAATAGAAACACTAGCTGCTGGGACACCAGTAGCTATCCAACAAGAAATAGAACAGCTAAAATCTGTGGAAGACTTGCAAGCTAAACTGATCGCCGCAATTAAAGAACGCGATCGCCTCTTGCAAGCTTTGAAAACTGAGCAAGACAACCATACCCAAAGCCGCAATAGCCTTACTACTGCCTTGGGTGATGCTATTGATAGCTTGACGCAAGAGCGAGCAGGAGCAGCGAGAAAGGGGGAGTAGGGGAGCAGGGGAGCATAAGGGAGAAATAACCAATGCCCAATGCCCAATGCCCAATGCTTTAAAATCCCATTGCCTTGGCTACTGCGCCCAGTTCTGCTGCGATACCTTGTTGAAATTGACTTTGATTGTGTTTAATGGCTGTATCTGGGTCTTTTAGTCCATTGCCTGTGAGGACACAAACCACTGTCGCACCTGTGGGAACTTGGTCTTTTACCTGTAACAACCCGGCTACAGAAGCGGCGCTAGCAGGTTCGCAGAAGATACCTTCTGATGCTGCCAAAAGTCGATAAGCGTCGAGAATTTCGGCATCGGTAACGGCGTGGAAATTCCCCTGACTGGCGGTTTGGGCTGCGATCGCTAACTCCCAACTTGCAGGATTGCCAATGCGAATTGCTGTCGCTAGGGTTTCGGGATGCGCCACTGGCTGACCGTGTACTAAAGGGGCTGCTCCTGCGGCTTGGAATCCCATCATCCGGGGTAGGCGCTCGCACTTTCTGGCTTGATGATATTGACAAAATCCCATCCAATATGCTGTGATATTCCCCGCATTTCCCACAGGAATACACAACCAGTCTGGTGCGTCACCCAATGCATCGACAATTTCAAAGGCTGCTGTTTTTTGTCCTTCTAACCTGTAGGGATTGACCGAATTCACCAAAGTGATCGGATAGCTTTCGGCCATCTCGCGGACAATTTCTAGGGCTTGGTCAAAATTACCTTTAATTGCCAATACTTCTGCGCCATATAGTAATGCTTGAGCTAACTTGCCCAGTGCCACATAACCGTCGGGAATCAGTACAAAGGCATTCATGCCTCCCCGTCTAGCATAAGCGGCGGCGGCGGCTGAGGTATTGCCCGTGCTAGCACAAATTACTGCTTTTGCCCCTGCTTCCTTGGCCTTGGAAATTGCCATAGTCATTCCCCGGTCTTTGAAGCTGCCGGTGGGATTGAGACCGTCATATTTTACAAAAACCCGTACTTGTCTGCCAATGCGTTCTGCGATCGCTGGCGCTGGTATTAGAGGTGTATTGCCCTCCAATAGAGTCACAATCGGGGTTTTTTCGCTGACAGGCAAGTATTCGCGATAGGCTTCTATCAGTCCGGGCCAGGGTTGGCGATGAGATGTAGCAACAGACAGGCTCAAAGTCACGGGATTTAAAATTTCTTAATGTAAGGATTGGATATTTAGAAAGGGTGGGATCGGGAAGCGCAAAATCGGAAAGAGGAAGAAAGTAGATTTTTCGTTACCAGTTGCCTATTCAGAGTTCCCTAATCCAAAATAATCTTGTTAAGAATATTATTTTTTGTGGTGCAGGCGTTTCACTTGCTATTTTTATTTAGAACGTTAATTTATCATAAACCGCCACGGCGACCTTCGGTTCAACAAATTACCTTAGAGGAGAATGACGAGATGAAAAATCATCTGTAAATCTATAGGACTCTTATTTTATTTTTTAACAAGACTGAGTACGTATTTATCCTATTGTTTATTCCCTCTTCTCTGTCTATAGAAGTAAATTTAGAAATCAAGCCTAATTCCCATATCAGACTTATGTCATAACTCTCTGAAACTCTTATTTATCCGTGTTTAAAGTTGCGTTTAGTGAATTATTTTATTCAAACTTATCTATGTATTTTCACACCCTATACGTTTCAGTGAAGATAGGAAAATACTTAAGAGGCTGTCTCTTTTTGATGTTAGCCTTCCACCTCCCTTTCTACGAGAGATTGCACCAAATGCAAGTGCTTCGCCCTAGGTTTTTTCATGATTTAGCATAATTCTTGATATAGTCTACATATAATTTCTTGCGTAAATTCCCTAAAAACGGCGATAATCATTAGTACAACCATAATTGACAGACTATAAATTAACTACTCCTAAGTACCGTCCAGCGGAAGGAAGCTTTACACACTTGAGTCAGTGTTTTTTTGGAACACAGCGATTATAATCACCGTCTTTTATGATTGAACGCAAAATCCATTAGAGTAATTGATTGAAAATATACAATAATGTAATAAAGCTTAAAAGAGCATTATTATAATATTTCTAATGGTGTGAGTTAAATAGTGGATTTAATTAGCGATGCCTACTTATTTATCTAGTGTTTCCGATGGCGAGTCCCAGACTGCCTGGGTCAGTAAGTTAACCAAGTCTTATTATCAAGACGATCAGCAAGCTAAATTGATGCATTTACAAGCAGAGGTAGACTCTCTGTTGCAGCAATTGGAAAATCTGAAGCACCAACGTTTAGCCGAAACCAACCAAAAAGAAGAATAAGTCAGTCTTCTAGATAGCGATTAGATAGCGATGTCTACGACGGGCTATTCGGCGTCGCTTTTCTCCTCTTTAATTTAAATTTGAGTAAAGGGGAAATTTGAGTCAGGGGTGCGTTATTCAAAGCGCTGATTTTTCTCTGACCAGCGCCTCAAACTGTAGTTATGAGCATTTTCTACCAGTAAAGCTAAGGATTGCACCCCTGAAAGCTTGGCGATCGCAGACAGTCTTTGTAAGTAATTTCCTGTAAAATCAGTGTAAATAACTTTATTTACATCAGACAAAATTATAGTCCGGTCGCGTCGCTGCTCTGTGTTTTCTCTTGGAATTTCAGGTGTGCCCTGATTCAAGGATGCTATTGCTTCTGGTGAAATAGTCAGGATTATTTCTGGTTGAGCATTATTTGTTAAATCAATCACTTGAACGGGCCAATCACCCAATTTTTCCTGCATCTGTTCAAAGCTAGGAATAGCACCAACCGGAAATTCACCGGATTGCTGCAAAGATTGCCACAAACTCGATAACATTATCTTCACCCCTTGGGGATTTTGTTGATGCAGTTCTCGTAAAGTAATGGGAGATGGTTGCACCCATTCCAATGCTGCATTTGTCAAAGCTAAAGGTTTGGGTTGGAGAACATCGTTTGGATTATCTGGAATTTTGGGGCCAGCAGCTAATAGGCGCAAAACTTTACCCCGTAGTTGCACCGCTTTGATAGCGGCTATAGTAATTTTTTGTTCTCCATTTGGCAACCAGACTACAATCTGGATTTCCGGGTCAGAAGTGATTCCCAAAGTTTTCCAGAAAAATTTGGCGGCGTCAGTTTTCGGTGGGTTGAAATTATCAAAGGGGAAATTTAGCCAGCGTTTCCCGTCATTAAATGCACTCACCTCCACCTGATACCAAACTTGGTTATCCGTAAGTTTCAAATCTGCTGGGGAATTTGGTTGCAGCCATTCGGTATTAGTAACTTGAGTGATTGGTTGCACCGTACCAACAATCTGACTAGGGTGAGTAGAGGATATTTGCGATGTACCCTTACCATTGAGTCTTGCCAACAGACCTTGAATATAGTCAAGATTCTCTTTTGTAATTTTTGGTTGCGCCTTTAACCAAGAATTAGCATGTCCTTCTCCTCGCTGAACTGCTAAAATCAACGCGAACCAAGCTTGCACCTCTCGTCTATTTGGGTTTACCTGCAACGCTGCCACTGTGCGATTCCACAACCGTTTTTCATCAGCTTTGAGTAAAGTGGCAATTTCTTGGGCATTATGTGGCGAGGTTTCAAACACCTGTAAAGCTTTCTCCCAGCGACCATCAATCAAATCTGCCAGCACTTCTTGACTAGGACTTGCCCAAATTTTCTGGGCTTGAATTTTAGTAAGTTGAGAATGCAAGCGAATCAAATCCATTTGTGCTTGCGCCGTTTCTGGTAAAACTCCTTTGTGCTGTTTCTTGATAAATTTCAACCATTCAAAAGCTGGTGTCCACAATCCACTACGGGCAATTGACAAGGCACTTTGGTATCCAGAATCCTTGAAGGTCGATGATTGGAGGCTAATCGCCTCCAATTGAATTGGTTTGAGGAATAACTTCAGAGGTTTGACTTGGTAAACCTGTAAATGCGGTTCTAAACCTACTGTTTGATCGATAACTAACTCTTTTGTACCATCACCAGTTACCTGCTGCCATTTCGGCAATTGTCCGTTAGGACTAGTCCAAGACAACATTTGTAGTAAGTTTGTGCGTTCTGGATTGTAGTATACGACGTAACCGTAGCGGATCGTATCAGTTGCTTGTTGGCGTTTACCCCGCAAATCAAACCAAACCCCTGATGATGGTGTCTTACCTTCAAAGCGTTGCACTTCAGTTAAAGGTAGGGAAATACTGATATCCTGGGGTTCTGAAGTTCCATCAAGCAAAGAAGAAATCACAAAGGATTCATCTGGGCCAGTTACAGATAATTGAGTCGTTAAATAGTAGTAATTTTCTGACTGAGATTTAAACTCTAACTCTTCTGAGCGTTCGTAAACCCTGAGTTCCACCAGTTCTTTACAATCAGATTGACAATTAGCACGTTGTTGCAAAACTGGTAGTAAAAATGAGGTTTTCACATCTTGATTTAAAGGCAGAGTTTCCCCAAATATTTGGTTTTTTTTACTCAAATCCAGTTGAATTTGTTTGAGAGTTTGGGGGCGTTCGTGTTTACCAAGGGGAATTTGTGCCCATGCAGGTAAAATTTTATTTAGCCAGCTTACTTCGTCTGGATTGAAGATGAAGAGAACACTAATCCAGGCAAAAGCCATAATTAGACTAGCACTACTTAAGATAATTGCGTAGCTTGCCGCCGTAGGCATCGCTAATATTGATGACAACCAACTTCCTCGTTTTAGCTTTTTCTGGGGTTTTTTAGCGACGCGTTTCATCGCACCAGCAGGAGGTTGATTTAGTTTAGAGGCTTTTGGCTTCAGCTTGCGTGAACGATTTGCCATAGATTGGGGATTAGGGATTAGGGATTAGGGATTGGGGATTGGGGATTAGGGATTGGGTATTAAGAAAACTCTTTCCTAATCCCCAGTACCTAGTCCCCAGTACCCAGTCCCCAGTAACCAGTCCCCAATACCCAATACCCTGTTATACTCGCCCTTTCAAAAGTTGCCCAGAAGCATTAAGTCTAATTTGGGACAAAATCCGTAAATGTCCCCATGTGAACCCTAGATAATCGCGAATACACTCTTCACTTAAGTATGTGAGCAGAGTGTAAAAAATTGAAAGGTAGACTTATTAGCCGCAGTTATCGCAAAACCTGGATGCTCGCATCGTTACTAATTGCGGGAGTAAATGGAGTTGCACAAAAAGCATTAGCACAAGAGTACATCAATCCAGAAACTACTCAGGAGATAGGAGTCAAGGACGATAATATTATTCCCTCATCCCCCTCCCTCTCTCCAAAAGAACCGATGGCGCAAGTTACATCGGTATCTCAACTCAAGGACGTACAACCCAACGATTGGGCATTCCAAGCCTTGCAGTCTTTAGTAGAACGTTATGGTTGTATAGCCGGCTATCCAGATAGCAGCTATCGCGGTAATCGCGCCTTAACTCGATATGAATTTGCTGCGGGTGTAAACGCTTGTTTAGATAGAGTCAACGAATTAATCACTACAGCCACCAGTGATTTAGTTACTCGTGAAGATTTAGCAATATTACAAAAATTGCAGTTAGAATTTGCCCCTGAATTAGCAACTTTGCGGGGTCGTGTCGATAATTTAGAAGCCAAAACTGCTGAAATCGAAGCCAACCAATTCTCAACAACAACTAAACTCAGTGGACTACTGATAGTTGGCATTCAAGGACGGACTAATAATCGTGGTGATGTTAATCCTAGAGATGGACAAAAAGATACAGATGATAGAGGGACAAATATTGATGTTATATCCTTGGCGCAACTGTATTTAACTAGTCAAATCACTCCTAGCAGTTACTTGTTTACAGGTCTTTTAGATGGTAACGGTACTAGTGGCCCTAGATTTACCAATAGTGTTTCTCGGAATGATGTTTTACTTGGCTACGAATTTCCTACAGATAATTTGATTGTAAGTGACCTCAATTTTCATTGGCTGGTGACAGATAAATTAGCAGTAATGGTAGGAACAGAGGGCGTAAGTATGCCAGCTGCTTTCCGAGGCCCCAATCGGGTAGAAAGTGCTGCAACAGGGCCATTATCTTATTTTGCCCAAAGAAACCCAATTTTAAATATGGGATATGGTCACGGTGGTATAGCTATTGATTGGCAATTTGCTAAACGCGCTAGTTTGCAAGCAATTTATACTAGTTATCAACCAGGAAATCCTGGTAAAGGTAGCGGTTTATTTGATGGAACCACTACAACAGGTGTACAATTACTGCTGACACCAACCGATACTCTAGATTTAAGTTTATATTACGTTAATAATTACGCTTCAGATGGTTGTTTGCTAACCTTTGTTGGTGATGAATGCTTAACTACAGTTAATACCACTACTGGAAAATCAGCACCGCTACAAACTAACGCTGTGGGTGCGACTCTCACTTGGCAAATTTCTCCCCGTATTAGTGCAGGCGCGTGGGGTGGTTATACTAAATCTTATATTCCTGGGCAATCAGGAAGTGTAGAAACGACAAATTATATGGTGTTTCTGAATTTCCCTGATTTATTGAAGAAAGGAAATTTAGGAGGAATTTATGTCGGTCAACCTCCTAAAATCACTAGTAGTGACTTACCTGTAGGAAATAATGTCCCTGATTTTATCAATACAGGTTTAGGACGAGCAGGTGGACAACCAGGCACAACTACTCAAATTGAGGCATTTTATCGTTTTCAATTAACAGATAATATCAGCATTACACCAGGAATAATTCATCTTATCCAGCCTGGTAATACACCAGATAGTGACTCAGTTACTATCGGCATTTTGCGGAGTACTTTTAGTTTTTAATTTCAGTTTCACATAATAAGAAGCTTCTGCGGCTTATCATGGTATTAACAGTTATTTCCTATTCCACAATTGTCCTTGAGTTTTTCTAAACTTCAATCTATTATTTATAACCTCACCAGTTCAATTTTTATTTTCCTGACTCACCCTGATTTCTACTTTTCCTCTGCTAGAGTGACAAAATAGGGTTAAGCGATCGCCTAAAGAGTCGCAATAAGCGGGAGAGTTCGTCAGGTATTGCTAAAACTTATTTTTTTGTAATAAATTTTAGTAAAAACTTATATTTTTTGACATTTACTATATCAATCTTTAAATTTAAATCTTGTTTTATTACCTCTTTGTAGAGAAAAAGAATTGTATTTAAAGCCTGATAGTGAGTAGAAGCAGCAACTTTTTGGTTGACTAATCCGTTAAAAATGCATCTATTTCGGCACTTACTCTGCCCTTGGATGGCGTTGATTATGAAAGAAAACATAGCCTTGAATCTAGTCAAAATCCCGAAAAATATTGATATTTATGATTAAAATGCCTTAAAATGCCTGTAAACATTTTTCTGTTTGGATAGCTGAGTTTAATATACGAAAAGTTTTCGCATAATAAATAGTTAGATGGCTGAGGTTACTGATGAGGGTGTAGCTGCAATGTTATTTGTAGAGCAAGCAGCGCTAATTGGGCTTACTTGGTTGTAAAGTACCTACATTCCATTATAGTTATATAAACCTATGCCACTATTCTAAAAATGCCTAATTTTTTGAGTAAATGTGCCTACAAACTTGATTTTTCGATAATATGTTTAAGCTCTTTAGTATAAATTTTATTAGGTAGAATAGGTACATAAACTGTAATACATACGTCTTATCTTTGTTCAAGAATGATTTTCGGGTTGTTGATTTTATGCATAAAAACTTGAATGCACTCTAAAAATAAATTCCTAATGGAAAAAAGGTAATGACAAGCATCAAAGATAAGAAGTATTCTAACAATTTTTATAGCAAAACACTGAGAGCTTTAAATGATTTGTCACAAAGCTTAATTTCAGCCTCTGCTGATGAATTGATTCAAGTCCTTCCTGAGAAAGTTTGTGATCTTTTGTCTGTTCCGATATGCATTATCTGGAACAAAGAACAGAATAAGCCAAAGTTTAAAGTGATTGCTACTTATGGAGAAGTGGATGATAAGTACAAGAGAATTGAGATGGATTTGGGACATCCAGGAGTACAGTATATTTTTAATAGAGATAAAGTCTTGTCTTTGCTCAATGTAAATGAAGCAACTTTTAGGTTGGCTGATATTGATGAACTCAACAAAAGACAGTGGATCTCTTTTCTAACTATTCCATTAAAGATTGAAACAAGAATTGTTGGGATTATTGATGTATTTACAAAAGACACTCGACAGTTCAATAAGCAGGAAAAAGATTTATTTAAGATACTGGCAAATTTTGCTTCTTTATGTATTCAAAAAAAAGAATTTATCGAAGACAAAAAGGAAATTTTTGACGATAGGGAAAAACTTCAGAATCTGACAGCTATTATGCTTGAGATGACAGCGACTTCTGAAACTGATCAAGTTTGGAGCCTATTAAGAAAAGGAGCATTGAAGCTGGTAGGCTCGAAGCCACGAATATGGATTGGTCGTTTAAACCATCAGAATGGCAAACTGGAGTCAGTAGAGGAAAATAATACTTCAGAGATTGAATTTGGCACAGGTATTGCTAGCAAAGCACTCATCGAAGGAAAACCAATTATAGCTAATGATGTTCTGAGTGATGAATGGTCAAAAACTTATCATCGACATTGGCCAGATACACGATCTCAGATATCTGTTCCTATATTAATAGATAAAGTGCCAATTAGAGAAAATTTAGACGTCAAAGCAGGTTCTAAGTGGATTGGCATATTAAACATTGAAAGTTCAAAAGTTAATAATTTTCCTGAGATATATCAAGAGCGTCTCTTATTATTAGCACGACATACAGCTTTACGCCTTGAAAGAATTGATTTTTATAATAAATTGGTAACTATTCGAGAAATTGAAAGGGAAATTACTAAAGCTCAAAATTTTGATGAAATTATAAAAATTGTCGTCAAAGGTATTACTGAAATTCTTGAATTCACTTGGGTTAATATTTCTCTAATTAATTCCGATCGAACTAGTATTATATCTCATTCTATATTTGGGCTTCCAAAAGATCAAAAAGAAGATTTTCAAAAAATGGCATTACATAATCTAGATAGTAACGATATTCAAGCCAATATTATACGAAATAAACAAATTAAAGTACCTGATAACGATGATCCAGGACTAGATCAAGAAATATTTAAGAAGTTTGGACATAAGGATCTTATCAGAGTCTTCATTCCAATGATTGAGCCTTTAAATAACTTAGTTATAGGGACTGTTGAAGCTGGTTACAAAAGAGAATATAGACAGTATATTTATGAGCAAGACGTTCAAATACTGAAGGGGTTTGTTGAACATGCAGTTCATGCTATTGAACGTAGAAAATCAGGGCTGATTGACAGAATTACCCATGAGCTAAAATCTCCAGTTGTAGGTATAAGAAGCCATGCTAGCTTTCTTCAGAGACGCTTCAGTGATATAAATTTAGCTCCTAGTACTATTGCAATAAAATTTGAAGATATACTAACTGATTGTGATTTACTTCTTTATCAAATTAGACAAATTGAATACTTTTTGGGTAGGAGTTACTCCGAAAAGCCTAAATTTGAATCAGTTATTGTTTTTCGAGATATTGTTGTTAAAACAGTTAACCAGCTTAAACCTATTTTAAATGAGTATGGTTTACATGTAAAGGGTGTAAGATATGAATTTGGTGAAGCTGCGAGAATGGCAATATTCACAGATAAGGTGATGCTAAATCAAGTAATTTATAATCTCTTGATAAATGCAATTAAATATGCTGAAAAAGATCCAGAGCAATTCAAAATATTATTAGAAGCAAGTGAGTATAAAGAAAACCTTATGATTAAATTCAAAGATTGGGGAATTGGAGTTGCGGAAGAGGATGCAGATAAGATATTTGAAGAAGGATTTCGCTCTTTGGACGCAATTAAGAAAGTAGGAGGATCAGGATTAGGATTAAGCATTTCTATAGCGATTATCCAGCAATTAGGAGGAAGTTTAAGGTTAGTCAATAACTCTAAACCAACTGAGTTTCATTTGATTCTACCAAAAATATTTAAGGATGCTCCAAATGATTCTTTTCATTGATGATGAAAAAAGAAGAATGGATAGTTATGTTCAGGATTTAGTTTTGTCTGGACACAAGGTTGAATTTAAGTCCGATGTAGACTCTGCTTTAGAATTTTTCGCCGAGAACCGGACACAAATCAAACTTCTTATCTTAGACATTATGATGCCAACGGGAAAGAGTTTTGATGAGACTCAGACAGATTATGGTTTAAGAACAGGGATTGCCTTCTATCACAATATAAGAGAACAAAATCCTTCTCTGCCAATCATAATATTTACTAATGTCTCTGACGAAAAGTTAGCAGAGAAAATCAGTAGAGGTAGCAATGTTTTGTTTTTTCAAAAAGATAATTTTCTCCCTTTTGAGCTTGAAAAAGAAGTCAGAAAGATACTAAATATTCAATAAATAAGGACTGACACACGGACGATAATTTTACGTCATTACGAACGATGCAAAGTAATCGTCAACGCTTGGTTTTTCGTCAGAAGTACGTAAGTCCTATAAGTATAACATTATCAGTTAGTAAAAATTAAGTTGAAAAGGAAAATTAAAAAATGGGAACTCTGAGTATGTTTATTGAAGGTGTCAGCAATTTTAAAAGAGAATCAAAAAATCAGCTTCAGAAAATTCAATCGGATCTTGAAGCAAGTGGAAATAAAAGTTTAATTAAACAAGTTGAGTTGGAGCCAGTTAAAAAAATTGAATCAATTGGAGAATTAAGCAAAGGTATTAGCCCTCAACTCAGTGATTTTGAGCCTTTGGAAAAAAATATCAGCGATATTGAAGAAAATATTAGCGATATTGAAGAAACAGTTGAAAAAATAAAGGATCTTGTCAGTGATTTTGAGCCTTTCAAAAAAAATATCAGCGTTCTTGAAGAAATGGTTGAAAAAATAAAGGATCTTGGACAACTTCCTCCTGACGGCGAACAAAAAGATTTGATATATAGAATTGGGACATTAGTAGAATCGAATATCCAATCATTTGAAAAATTAAGTAATAAGATTGACTTCAGCAATAATGAAAAACTCATTGGTGAGTTGCATGATTTACGCAATAAGGGTGAAAGAATCTGGAGATTAACACTTCTCATAACCCCTACTGATGAGCAGGAATTTCAGGCTGCTATTATGTGGACAGCTGAACAGGGAGGAGAAGTAGAGTTAGATAAACTACAGAAATTAAAAGGAAATTTACCCTATAATTCTCCCCAAATTCAGCACTTACTTAAGTATGCTCGCCAAAGAATTGAAGAAAGACTTTGGGGGAAGGAGGGAAAATACCGAGTTTTATGCTCTAAAAATGAGCTAGAACGTTTTCAAAACGTCCGAATTGTTAAGAGCTATCCAGCATTCACAATTATTTCAGCTTCGATGGTGGCGATTAATAATATCAAGCCGTTCTTTCCTGTAGAGCGATTGAAGTTTTCTGAAGGATCTAACCCTAGCCCCGGATATTCCAATATGAGAGATCAAGTAGTGCGGTTTAAGAATCCAGTCCTCGAAAGCTGGAAGCAAAAAATAGAAGAGATAGGTGCAAAGATTTTGCAGCCTTTAAGCCGACTAGAAATTGTCGTGTCTGTTCCCAGTGAAGATATTATTAACCACATCAGGAGCTTTGAGGAAGTTTCTCAAGTCACACCCTATGTCCCGAAAATTCGTGTTCAACCCCAATATCTTCAAAATCTAGGTCAATCAGCTACAAAAGAGGCGATCGCAACAGCTAGATTAAAAGCAGCCCAAAACCGTCCTAGTTCTCAAAATCGAGGCACTCCTCTTCCAGGTATCTTAATTGCCAATTTTTTTATTCAAGAAGATCGCGATCTTGCTGCTCAAAATTTAGAGTCTCAAGGAATTCGCGTTGCCGATCAACCTGGAACAACTAAGCTGGTACTCGATCTTAGTTCAGATAATAATGCAATAGATTCCCTGAAAATCATTGCTAATCAAATAGGATTAAAATCCTTAGAAGAAAAAGTCATCCCAAAATTGTTCAACGAAGAAGCTTGTCATGTAATTGCCAAAGGTATTATACCCTCTAATCCTAGGCCAACGCTTGGTTTGACTGGAAAAGGAGAGATAATTGCTATTGCCGATACAGGATTAGATACAGGAGAATCTGAAACACTTCATCTTGATTTTCGTGAAAGAGTTAATTGGATTAATAGTTACCCAATACAATCATCTCTAAATTCCTATATTCTCAATCCTGGAGCTGACGACGGAGCATCTGATACATATTCAGGACATGGAACTCACGTAGCTGGGACTGCATTGGGAAACGGAGAGCAAGCAAAAAAGTTAGGGATTTCTTCTATTCCTGCTGGTATGGCTACAGATGCTCAATTGATTTTCCAAGCAATTGAGCAAACACCCAAGTGGAATCTTGAAGGTCAACTCTTATGGCTAAATTTCTATCATCAGAATCCCCCTAAGTCTGGGTTATTCGGTATTCCTGACGACCTCAAACAACTATTTGAGGATGCTTATGAGAAAGGTGCAAGAATTCATTCAAATTCATGGGGTGGGGGCGAACCAGGAAGCTATGATAACAGATGTAACGATCTGGATCTATTTGTTTGGGAACACAAAAATTTTTTGGTGCTGGTAGCTGCTGGAAATGATGGCAAACATCGTTCTTCAGGTACACCAGCAATAGAACAAGGAAGTGTTAGTTCTCCAGGAACAGCTAAAAATTGTTTGACTGTTGGAGCATCTGAAAATAATCGTAGTGGACAATTTTCTGATGCTTATGGCAATTGGTGGCCAGACGATTTTCCTCATCTTCCCTTCAAATCTGATGGCATGGTTGATTCAATAGACGATATTGCAGCTTTTAGTAGCCGTGGGCCATGTCAAAATGGTCGCCGACACCCTGATGTAATTGCTCCTGGTACATTTATCCTGTCGACTCGATCCTCTCAGATTGCCAGCAATCATTTTGCTTGGGGAGCTTATCCTTCTGCTAAAGAGCATTACATGTACATGGGAGGAACCTCAATGGCAACTCCTATGGTCGCTGGATGTGCAGCATTGGTGAGGCAATATCTGCGAGAGAGGCATCAGCCGTCTATTATTAATCCAAGCGCTGCTCTAATCAAAGCTGCACTAATTCATTCTGCAACTTATATTAACTACCGCTTTGCCCATCCATCGTCTCAACCTTTCGCTGATAATGAGCAAGGGTGGGGAAGGATCAAGCTGCAACAAGTTTTAAATCCAGCAGAACCGACGCAAGTACTTTTTATTGATGAAGCGAATGGTCTAAAAACAGGTGAGAAAGCTGAGTATAAGCTACAAATTTCTGATAGTCAGGTTCCCTTAAAAGTAACTCTTGTTTACACTGACTACCCAGGAGAAGATTTAATTAATAATTTAAACTTAATTCTCTACCGTCCTACCAGCAAATATCTCCTTGGTAATGATTTTGAAGGTGAGGGCATACCAGATACAGTTAATAACGTAGAAGGGATTATTGTTGAAACTCCTGAGATTGGTGAGTGGAGAATTGAGGTTATTGCTGAGGTTCAACAGGAGCAACAAGATTATGCTTTGGTGATCTCTGGTGGAGGATTGTTGAGAATCTAATGTGAATTTAAACGATCTCTGTACAGACTCCTCTTATTTTGAGTTCTAGAGTAGGTCAGTCAAAAGCTAAAAATTCCCAGGAATTTTTTTATAGTTGCTGTTAAAGTCATTTACAAAAGTTTTCGATATACTGAATTTTAAACCAATAAAAATAAGCCTGCCATTAGCGGCAAGCCTAAATGTATTCATTTGCTAAATCAAAGTAGATGTTTTCAGGATTAACCACCAGCAACAGCAGGAACAATACTGACTTCATCACCATCTTTCAAGGCTGTGTTAATACCATCTAAATGGCGAATATCTTCGCTATCAACGTAAAAATTTACAAACCGACGTAGTTTGCCTTCTTCATCGCACAACCGAGATTTAATACCAGGAAAGCTTTGTTCTAAGGAGTCCAACAATTCAGCAATGGTGCTACCGTTGGATTCTAAACTAGCTTGATTATTAGTCAAATTCTGAAGAGTTGTAGGAACTAAAACTGTTACAGCCATAGAAGTACAAAGTGAAGAGTTAAAAGTGAGGAGTATAATTTAAGAGTTAGGTAGTCATGAATAAAAAACTCATAACTCATAACTCCTAACTAAACGAGAACTTGTTGCCATTCCAAGCGATCGAGAGTACGCGATCGCTCTAACGCACGTTCAAAACTATCGAGTTTCGCATCAATAGTCAAGGGTTCACCAACGTAGCCTTGGACTGCTTCTTGGGTTTTCAAACCATTGCCTGTGATGTAAATCACGGTAGTTTCATCTGGATCGATTTTGCCAGCTTCTACCAGTTTTTTCAGCACGGCCACGGTTGTACCACCAGCCGTTTCTGTGAAGATGCCTTCGGTTTCTGCCAGCAACTTGATGCCATCAATAATTTCGGCATCATTGACTGATTCAATGTTACCACCAGTTTTCTGAGCTAGCTCCACAGCATAAATACCGTCTGCTGGATTGCCTATTGCTAGCGATTTCGCAATTGTATTCGGTTTAACTGGTTTAATAAAGTCGCGTCCTTCTTTGAAGGCTTGGGCGATGGGCGAACAACCTTCAGCTTGAGCACCACTGAAACGGACGCTCTTGTTTTCTACTAAACCAACTTCGACAAATTCTTGGAACCCTTTATAAATTTTTGTAAAGAGTGAACCAGATGCCAAAGGAGCAACTACATGATCGGGTAATTCCCATCCTAGTTGTTCCGCAACTTCAAAACCTAGCGTCTTAGAACCTTCAGAGTAATAAGGACGCAGATTAATATTGACAAAACCCCAGCCATGTGTGTTTGCAACTTCCGAACAGAGACGATTGACTTGATCGTAGTTGCCTTTGACGGCCATGAGGGTGGGACTGTAAATCAAGCTACCGAGAATTTTACCGGCTTCTAAATCTGCGGGGATGAACACACAGCAGTCTAAACCGGCATGAGCTGCGATCGCAGCTGTAGAATTTGCTAAATTACCAGTGCTAGCGCAAGAAACAGTAGTGAAACCTAACTCCCGCGCTCTGGATAGAGCGACTGACACCACCCGATCCTTAAAGCTCAGGGTGGGCATATTCACGGCATCATTTTTTATATAAAGCTTATTTAGACCCAGGCGACGGGCAAGACGGTGAGAACGAACTAGGGGAGTCATACCAGTTCCCACATCTATAACATTGTCAGTTGCGACAGGCAAAAAGGGGCGGTAGCGCCAAATTGAATTAGGCCCAGCTTGAATTGTTTCACGAGTGACAGTCAGACGTAGGGCGTTGTAGTCATATTTAACTTCTAAAGGGCCAAAACATAACTCACAAACATTACTGGCTTTGAGTTCATATTCTGCACCACATTCTTTACACTTCAAGGCTTGAAAGTAGGCAGTGCTGGTTTGGGTTTGGGTTTGGGTTTTGATTGCCTGAGTCATAAACTAGCTTTCCCTGTTTGTCTGTCACTTGTCGCCTGATATTAACACGAGCAAAAATACCAGTCAAACATACCCGACTAAAAATATCGGATATGTCTGGTATTGATAGGATTGATTCTTGTAAAACTTTAATACTAGTAATCTCCATTTATAGTATTTACACGTACATTGTTAATGTTATGAAAAAATAAAATGGCTTTCATTATCCAGCATTAACACTGAAAAATACTATGATAAAATTGCATTTTTTTGTGATAAAATTGCATTTGTTGAAATTGCTATCCTATTTAAGCGATCTAGAACGCTTAGTTAATTTTCAATTTTTTTTATCTAAATGACTCTCCAGGGCAGTATATATTTCTGATAACAAAGACTCAAAAACATTTTTATATATAAGTTTTAGTGTTTTTAGCATCTGAATCAAGCCACTAAAATTGCTATGTGTGTTGCCAAAATAAAGTTAATTTTTCAGCTTTGATGCACTCATTCATAGCTCAAGAAGTTACTTATTTATACGGAAGATTTTTTTTGCTTTAAAAGCTACATTGCTATTTACATCTCTAACTAAGCAAAATACAGTAATAAATTACACATATTTGCGATTGCCAGTCTTGATTCTCAAGGGTAAGCGTAAAACCACTAGACAAGTTATTTCTGGTTATTGTCTCAATATAATTTCCCAGGAGTGTCAATAATTTAACTCCTTAAATATGCATTCCCAAAACTTTAACGTTTTGGGCAGCCATAATCGGTAATTCTTTAAAGGGAATTGCCGAACTTTATCCTGTTTCAAAATCCGAGATACAAGTTCAGCAAACAAACTACTTATATGGTAAATCGAAATCAATCCGTAAATAAGCAGCGTAAACTTTACCAATTTCTAGTAGCAACAGCATTATTAACTGGTAGCCTTTTCCAATTTCTCGCACCCGTATTAGCTGACGGAACGACTGCGGGTACATCTATCAGTAACACTGCAACAGCAACCTACGAAGATCCTAACAGTCCAGGGACAACTATAAATGCCACTTCTAACACTGTCGTTGTCACTGTAGCAGAGGTTGCTGGAATCACCGTTACAGGGTCTGGAGTTACAGATAACAATGGCGGTAATGTTGCAGTTGGCGACTTACTAATCTACACCTACACCTTAACCAACGTAGGTAATGACCCCACCAAATTCCACATTCCCAACCAAGCGACAACAACTGGGCCGGGTACAGTTTCGGGCACATTACCAAATGGTGGTACAGTTAATAGCCTGCAATATAGCACTGATGGTGGTCAAACTTGGATAAACGTTCCTCAAGGTGGCGTAGACACACCTTCTATTCCGGTTAACGGTACTGTGTTAGTACGTGTGCCAGTAACTGTACAAGCTGGCGCTCAAACCAATGATGTCATTACCGTTACTCTTGGTAATACTCCAGGTGATGCCCAAAACCAACTGCGGAGTCCTGATGGTGGTGACGTATTCACCGTAGATAACCCCGATGGTAGTACTGGTGAGGTATCTGGCACACCAGTTAATGGTACACGGGAAGCTAGCGCCACCGAGCAAATTAAGGTTGGTTTAACGGTGAAGACCTATGCTTTAGCCACCATTCTGAAGATTCGCAGTGGTTATAACAATGCTGGCACAACTGCGATTACAGATGATAAATTGACCTACGATTTGAGTTTGCGAGTTGAGTCCAACGATCCCACAGGACAGGGAATTACACCCTCAGCTTTGACGGGTACAAGCATCAATGTTAATGGTGCTGCTGGTACTTATATCTTGGTTTCTGATGCAATTCCTGCGGGTACAGATTTAGCAGTAGCACCAACTGCACCTCCTGGTTGGCAAACTGTCTACACCACTAATCCAGTTACAACTAATGCTAATACAGCTAGTTGGACTACGACAGCACCAGCCTCTTTGGCCTCAGTCACTCGCGTTGGTTTTATCAATAATCCAGCGACTATTACTTCCATCGCTCCTGGTACAACGGTAAATGGCTTCTCGATTCAGCTAGCTGTTGAATCAACTGCATCTTCACCCTTAACCGTCGCTAATATCGCTCAATTGTTTGGTCAAACACCCAGTAGCAATTTCCCAGTATACGACGAATCTGGCGACCAAAACCCCAGCAACTACAACGGTTCCCCAGGCAGTATGACTCCTCCTCTGGGTACTGATAGCAATGGTGATGGTATTCCCGATACTCTACCACCCGGCAACGTTGATGATGGCTATATTAATACTCCAGCATCTCCAGAAACTGGAACTGACGCAGGTAATAACAACACTGGTACTGGTACAGGTGGTGAGGCGAACGTTTTCACGGTGCAAGCACCTGTTGCTTCAGCGTTACTCAACGGGCCGCAAAATGCCCCAGATGCTACTGGGCCATCAGGTGGAACCAACGATGATTTCACTAACAAATCTTCTCTCGTTCCTGCTGGTACAGCACCTGGTAGTACACTCGATCCTCAATCAGTTGGTTTCACCAATACAGTTAAGAACAGTGGTACTGACTCAGGTGTTTTGAAGCTAGAGCCAACGCCACCAGCAATTCCAGGAGATTTACCGAATAATACGAAGGTAACTATTACTTATAATAGTCAGTCTGCTGTCTATACATACAATAACGGAGCGTTTGCATTAACTGCTGGTACAGCAATTACAATCCCCAACGTTGCTCCTGGTGCAAGTGTCAACTATGGTGTAGAAGTTGATTTACCTCCAGGTACGCAGTTATCCACTGATATTAATAAAGGCTTTCCAGTACCCATCATTGCTTCGATTGACAACTATACGACGGATACTAATGGTGATGGAATTAAGGATACTGGGAACGATAATATCTTTGATTCAACCAACACTACTATCGATCGCGTGTACACTGGCTTCCTAAAACTGCTGAAACAGTCACGAGTTTTACAAGGAACTGGGCCTGTAGTTCAGGGGAATGATGGCACATTCAGTATCGATCCGAAGAAGCCTGCACCAGGAAACATTATTGAGTATCAAATTCAGTACACAAATATTTCCGATCCTCAATCTGGAACTGGGAATGTGATTTTGAATGCTAACAAAGTTGTAATTACTGAAGATGGTACGAAACTCCCAAATAACTGGGCATTAGACAACGATGCCAGCGGTCAAATTGATACTAGCAACATTGTTGGTTCAGCTAAGGATTCCGGGACTGCAACCATTCAATTTTTCAGTGGTAATCCAGCTACTAACTCTGGTATTGACCAGACTGGAACTACGGCAAACACTGATGTTGCTAAGTACATAGATACTGTCACTGGCACGATCGCACCGGGTATTCAAAGAACATTTACCTTCCAGCGCAAGGTGAACTAATTCGTTGAGATTGGGGACTTTGAAGTTTGCAGACTCTGGTACAGAAGAGTCTGCGAACCATTTGACCTTATCCCCAACCCCAAACAGCAAGCAAATAGGAGAGTGACTTTTTCTTAGCAAAAGCTGGGAAAGATAAGTCAACAATTCACATTCTGAAAGTTTTTTGAGGTTATTTATATGAAGCGTGTTTCTCTTGCAGGTTTAGGAGCATTCGCTCTCATTACTACTACAGTTCCATTTTTCGGACAAATTCCGGGAATCGCAAATGTATGGCATTCAGAAAGTGCTGTTGCTCAGAATATCAAAACTCAAGGGCAAATTCAATTGCGTTTAGAAGCAGAAAAGCAAGTGGTGGCACAAGATCAACAGGGTAAGCAAAGCCAGAAATGGGAACCTTTGAAAGGTCAAGTTGTGGTGCGACCAGGAGATGTATTGCGATATACCTTGAGTGGCGAAAATCAGAGCGATCGCCCAGTGAAAAATTTGATTTTTAATCAACCTATTCCTAAAGGAATGGTCTACGTGCTGAATTCTACCAATGTCGCCAAAAATGCCAAAGTTATTTACAGCATTGATGGTGGGCGTAGCTTTGTTGAAAATCCTACGGTTAAAGTTACTCTTCCTGGCGGCAAAGTGGAAACAAAACCAGCACCAGCTATTGCTTACACTCATATCCGTTTGCAGATTCCATCACTTGCAGCGAAGACAACAGTCAAGGCAACTTATCAAACCCAAGTGCGCTGATTAACACGCCGCCTTGCTGACTCGGAAAAGAACTGCAATCAAGAATATTTTCAGATTCCACTGGAAACGAGATTTTTAAAGGGTTTTAGCTTAACTAGATTTCCCCAAATAAATAAGTGCTTTTATTAACAACAAACTTGACATTTCAGAGGAGATGTGTTAGGTGAACCGTCCTCAAAACCAAAAGCAAATTACTTCTAGCGGTAGCTGGTGGCGACGGTTAACAGCTACTGTTCTTCTGGGAAGTTTTTTGCATACTACTATATCTATGCCAGCGATCGCGCAACAGACTAACAATCTGGTTGCGTCTGTGCCATTAATAAATCAAGCTACTTATACTTATACAGATTCTGCTAGCAACGATCAATATCAAGGAAGTTCTGAGCAAATTAATGTTAGTCCTATCCCCTTACTCGATCCATTAGGACGGATTTTAGGTTGCGCTGGGACAATTTTACCTGACTATACAGGTTGGGTGAACGAAAAAAGGTGTGGGGAAGAAAAAACGAGTTAGCGTACTATTTACGC
>NZ_JAVRCD010000073.1:31630-38319 GCF_034530895.1 Nostoc sp. DedQUE08 | reverse complement strand
AAGGAATAAAGCTGTACTGAGTTTTTTTCAAAAATCAAATATGAGTCCTATAGTTGGTGACTCTTATCTAAATACTAAAATCCTGACTAAGAACTCTGAAATTATAAAACTCTTATCTAGCAATGATTTCAGGTTTATTTATATTTTTTCCCAAAAATGTTAGTTTTCCAGAATTTTAGGGAACTCTATAAATAAGCATAGGAATTATCAAAACCTAATGGCTGTAAAACGAAGACAATACGGTAGCTTTTGCTACCGTTTACTCATTTTTAGAGACATCATCACCAAAATAGACATTTACGAAGAAGACGTAGTGAGTCGGTAGTGTTTTTGGGTGATATAGAGAGTCAGAGCAGAGCAGGGGAATAAAGGAGGATAACCATGTCCCATGCCTCATTCCCATTTAATGGACAGTCTGCGCTAGGGTAGGAATTGAAACTCAATTTGTGATTTCCTGTGCTTCCCTGTAAACGTCCAGCAGTATTTCTAATAATTTGGGCTGTTATACTCACTTCGTTAACAGCCTGTGCTAATAGTCCTGTCGCCAAAAACCTTGAGGAATCTTTGGCGGCAGATCCAAAACTGCAAAGCAATCCAGTTGTCTTTGGAGAATCTCAGAGTAACCAACCGCAAGCACAGCAAAATGAATCAACTGTTCAGTTACCAGCTGATTTTCCTAAAGATATTCCACTATATTCCAATGCCAAGCTACAGGAAGTTACACCTGCTAGCGGCTCAGAAAACAAAATCTCAACTCGTTGGTTAAGTTCTGACCCCAGTAATTTTATTGCTAGTTTTTATCGCAGCCAGTTTCAAACAAATAACTGGCAGATTTTACAACAGCCGACAGATGATACAGGAAACACTTTTGAGGCGCGTCGCAGCGATTTGCTGTTAAAGGTTTCCATTCAGCCCAAATCAGTTACTAACGCCACACCCAATCAACCTCAAACAGCCACTGAATTACTGATTGATTACGTACCGAATAGTACTGCAATAGCACAACCTACTTCAATTACAAATCCTAACGAAACTGCTAACGCCGTTCCTCAACCGGGAAATTCACAGTTTATTGGCCCAATACTACCGACAAACTCGGCAGCACAGCCACCAAGTACAGCTAATAACCAAACAATCCCTACAGCCACCTCTAAATCTCAGGTATTCAACGATCTGAATAAGGCACCACAAGAATGGCAGCAACATATCCAGGACTTGGCTGCATTAGGTGTTTTATCTATAGAAACAAAGACAACTAAGAGCAACTCTACTACCACAACTAATCAGTTTGAACCCAGTAAAATCGTTACACATCGAGAATATGCCCGTTGGCTAATTGCTGCTAACAATGCTGTATATGCCAACAATCCAGCTAAACAGATTCGCTTGGCATCAGAAAGTACTCAACCAGCTTTTAGTGATGTGTCAGCAAAAGATCCTGATTTTCCTGCAATTCAGGGATTGGCTGAGGCTGGCTTAATTCCTAGTCCTTTGTCTGGAGATTCTACAGTAGTTTTGTTTCGTCCTGATGCACCTCTAACGCGAGAACAATTGCTGCTATGGAAATTACCCTTAGATACTCGCCAAGCTTTACCCTCTGCTAACTTAGATGCGGTTAAACAAACCTGGGGTTTCCAAGACGTAGCGAAAATTGACCCGAAGGCTTTAAGAGCAGTGTTGGCTGATTATCAGAATGGCGAACAATCGAATATTCGCCGGGTGTTTGGTTATACGACTCTGTTTCAACCCAAAAAACCAGTAACTCGTGCTGAGGCTGCTACGGCTTTGTGGTATTTCGGCAGTCAAGGTGAGGGTGTATCGGCTACTGAGGCTTTGAAATTAAAGCAAAGTTAAAGCTATGAAGAGGAAGGGTTGCACCATTCTGTCGCAGTTAGTCGATCGCAAGCATAAAAGTGTGCAATTCCCATGTCATAACATATAAATTTGACCATTTTTTTGTAATAGACCTGTTTTTCATCAAGAAAATGTAAATCTAAGTATTTTCAGCGTTTTTACCCGTGTTTGATGAAATTTTGAGGCATAGTTAAGTAAAATAACGTAAATTAACTTAATAGACGTACTTAGTAAAGACAAGTTGTCAGACTTTCGCCTTTTGATTGCTTTTAAACAAACTAAAAAATAATACAGGTAAAACAAATATGAAAAAACAAGCTGTAGCAGCAGGATTTGTTTTCTTATCTTTCATGTTGCCGCTCAGAGTAAGTGCTGCGAGTTTTGACAAATTTTATGTATTTGGCGACAGTCTTTCTGATACTGGCAATGTTTTCGCTGCTACTAATGGTTTAGTCGCTCCAACAACAGCCATTCCCCAAGATCCGCCTTACTTTCAAGGGCGTTTTTCCAACGATCGAGTGTGGGTAGACTACCTCGGAGATCGGCTAGGATTAAAACCCTCTCCATACATTACTTTAAATCCTACTATTCCCAATCAAGGTATTAACTTTGCTGTGGGTGGTGCTAGTTCTGGTCAAGGTAATGCTGTTGTTCCTAGTGCGCCGTTACCGGGAGTATTAGAGCAAGTCGCCTTGTTGACGCAACCGATTATACAAGCCAATCAGAAGCTCGATCCAAATGCCCTTTATGCTGTATGGGGAGGTGCAAATGATTATGTGTTTGGTCAAGCTACGAATGCAAAGCAAACAGTCCAGAATTTATCAAACGCAGTAGGGTTACTTGCCTCATCGGGTGCAAAAAATATTTTAGTCTTTAACTTGCCTGATTTAGGCAAGATTCCTTTTGCAGCCGCTACAGGTCTATCTAGCAACTTGACTGCCTTAACAAATGACCATAACACGAGATTAAAAGACGAACTAGACAAATTTACTAATAACTCTGACTTGAATCTGATCTCTGTGGATGTGTTTTCCCTATTTAATCAGGTACAAGCAAATCCAGGGAAGTTTGGGTTTAAAGATGTGACTAACCCTTGTGTAGTCGGGAATTTCCAGACAATCGTCAGTGTATGTTCTCAACCAAATGATTATTTGTTCTTTGACTCTGTACATCCAACAACAAATGCTCATAAGTTAGTAGCAGACGCTGCACTGGCGGCAATTGAGGCTAAGTCTGTTCCTGAACCTGCGATAAACTTGGGAATTTTAGCTCTTGGTGCTTTTGGTGCAGTAGGAATGCTGAAGCGTCAACAAAAAAGGTCAGCAGGTCGGGTTGTTGATGCACAATTGTCTCATATAACAGTCGAAAACTAAACTAACTGTATTGATGTGGGATTACGATCGCTTATTTGAAATTATTGAAGAATTAGTTATGCACCACTCTCCTAGTGGTGTAGAAGCTGAGATTAACCAGTTGTTGATGCAACGATTTACAGCGCTGGGTGTAGAAGTCTGGCGCGATCGCGCCGATAATATTATTGCTAAGATTCCAGGTAAAATTCCAGATCGAGCAATTGCTATCACAGCACACAAAGACGAAATTGGCGCAATTGTCAAGAGTCTTGGTGATGAAGGTCGTGTCAAAGTCAGCAAACTCGGCGGTTCTTTCCCGTGGGTTTATGGCGAAGGTGTTGTCGATTTATTGGGAGATAACGAAACCATCAACGGTATTCTCAGCTTTGGTTCCCGCCACGTTTCCCACGAATCGCCCCAAAAAGTCCAGCAGGAAGATACTACTGTTAAGTGGGAGAATGCTTGGATTGAAACAAAGCTGACATCTGCTGAATTAGAAGCAGCTGGCATTCGACCTGGAACTAGAATGGTGATTGGCAAGCATCGCAAGCGTCCAATTCGGTTAAAGGATCATATTGCTGGTTACACCTTGGATAACAAAGCTTCTGTGGCGATTTTGTTAGCTTTGGCTGAAAACCTGAAACAGCCAGTAGTTGATGTTTATTTAGTAGCTTCAGCAAAAGAAGAAGTGGGAGCAATTGGGGCGCTATTTTTCACGCAAAATCAACGTTTGGATGCCTTGATTGCTTTAGAAATTTGTCCATTATCTGAGGAATATCCTGTTAAAGATGGGGAAAGTCCTGTACTTTTATCTCAAGATGCCTATGGAATATATGATGAGGGGTTAAATGGACAACTGCGCCATAGTGCTAAACAGTTGGATATGGCAGTGCAGTTAACAACTCTGAGTGGGTTTGGTAGCGATGCTTCCATTGCCATGAAATTCGGACATGTTGGGCGTGCTGCGTGTTTAGCATTTCCTACCCAAAATACACATGGATATGAAATTGCTCATTTAGGAGCGATCGCTAATTGTATCGATTTGTTAAAAGCTTTCTGCGAAACTGAGTTTGAGTGATAGTTCCAGGCTTTTAGTGGAGGGAGCGATCGCATATTAACCCAAAATAGCCAGAAAAAGGTTTTGCAAAGCCTGAAGGTCTGGCTCCTCAAGTCGCCCTAACTTTTTGATCCTAGTCCTTTATCTATGGTAGTCAAAACTGGTTTGATAATTGAAGGTTTGAGAAGACCAGCTACTCGCCATCCAGTAATTGTGATTTCACCAAAGGAAGTTGCTGGATTTGCTTGACTGGTAATCGCTATCAATATTAAATCCGAACGCTCACGTTGATAGCTATTAGAACTCACAACCACTGCTGGACGTTTTTTAGTAGTAGTTTGGTCAGTAAAGGGAAACGGCACTAAAACAACATCACCAAATTCATAGTTTGTCATATTCTGCATCATCAGGGTTATCCCAGATTTTGAGCAGAACTGGTTCAGAAAGTTTTGCTGCTGCAAAGGTAAGGCTATGATCTGTGCTTTGCTGATCCAGAGAATCAATAAAATCTTCAACTAGCAAAACTTTTTCGGGAGGTAGCTTTTGAATTTTTTTAAGTAACCTTTGCTCTGAAATGCTATCAGCCTGCATTCTTTAGATTCTCCTAACCTTGCGTGTATTGGTTGCTTTATGCATTCATTATAGTTTTTGGTTATCTCTAGCGATGAAGGCGATCGCTAATTGTATCGATTTGTCAAACTCTAACAATTGCAAAGGTTGTTCAGGCGATCGCCCAGTGGCAGTTTCAGGTAAAACAAGGGTGCAATGCCTGGGTTTGGCTACGCCAACGCAATTGTGATTTCAGCGATCGCTATATCTCCCAATCCTCAATCAACAAGTTATTAATGCGTTGGAATTCTCTAGTGTTATGGGTGACAAGGGTTAAGTTATTTGTCAGAGCGATCGCGGCAATTTGTAAGTCATACGCGCCAATGGGAGTACCTAATGCTTCTAGTTGAGAGCGAATTGTTCCAAACGTCGTTGCGGCTAAATCGTCAAAGGGTAGCGATCTAAATTGGGCTAAAAATTGTTGTTGTAAAGTAAGATTCCGTTGTGGGTTGGCACTTTTCATTGCGCCATAAAATAGTTCAGCTTTGACGATTGAGCAAACGGCAATATCTTTAATGGTAGTGGATTCTAGTTTCTGTTTTAAAGTGGAATTTTTACCACGCATATAGATAATGCAGGTGTTAGTATCGAGCAGAAATTTCACAGGATTGGTTCGCGTTCTGGTTGTTGTTCTTGAGGATGACGGAAGAAGGTTTCATCTTGGATACATCCATAAAATTGAGGCAAAGGATATTCTGTTATTTTGGTTAGAGTTGCTGGTTGTAGGGACTCAATGAGGGTTTTTAGTAATCGAGTAAGGTCAAATTCTTCGGGTAATTCAGCCACGGGAAATTGACGGAATAATTCTGATATTTTGCTTGTTTGCACAGGCTGAGTATTGTTATTGTCTGTAGTCAGGCTTTGTGCCAGGAGTTGGATAATATACAATTTATCATCAGGTGAAAGCTGAAGGAGTTGTTGTTCGAGTTCTGGGACAACCATGATGTAGCTCAGGTGGAGGATAATTTCATTTTACTTTCATAATCAAAAGTTAATCTAGCTATGCCTGGGTTGGGCTACGCCAACACATTTGTTATTTTTGCGATCGCGCTTTTGAGGAAATATTAAGCAACATCCACCCAATATAAATTGTCATCTAATCGGGGGGAAGTTGTGGTGTAATATTGGATTTTGAATTGTTAGAATGCTGGCTGTTCGTCACAGTTTTCGATGTAACGACGTAAAACAGAGTTGATTAAGGTTTTATATTCTCCGCTTTGAGCTTGAAACCACTCTAATATATCTGGCTCAATCTATACCAATTGCTGTGCTTGAGGTGCCGGAACTTGGAGAGTAGCTTTTTGAAAAAACTCTTCTGTCAATGGTGGAATGTCAGAGTAGTCAATTTCTTCATCGTTCATTGACTCCAATGCTGTCCAGTTAGTACGAGAGGTATTTCTCAAGTCTTTGTCGCTCATACCGATTTGCCCTTCGTGCTGAAATGATCCGAATCACATTATTTTTGCGTTCTGTCCAAACTACAACGGCTACACCGTTGCCGAGAAAACCTATACCGAACCAACGCTTTTCTCCGTAATCAAAACGATAGTCTAACTCAATTAGCATTGCACTTTCAAACATTTCAGGAACATCGGCGAAATCAATCTCATGTTTGCGAAGATTCTCTAAATTTTTCGCCTCATCCTACTCAAACTGCATGAAAACTTCGACACGCTAATTCAACCATCTTTATTATCCTGCATAATATCCCAATACGCTCGGTGTTAGAAATAAAAACCTGATTTTGCGTAGGTTGAGTTGAGCGATAACGTAGGCGCAATGATTTTGCGATGCCTGGGTTGGGCTACGCCAATGCA
>NZ_JAVRCD010000073.1:0-31530 GCF_034530895.1 Nostoc sp. DedQUE08 | reverse complement strand
TTTGTTATTTCGGAGTACCCATTTGTTATTTCGGAGTACCCATTTGTTATTTCGGAGTACCCATTTGTTATTTCGGGGTACCCATTTGTTATTTCGGGGTACCCATTTGTTATTTCGGGGTACTCATTTATTGATTTTGTGATTACTGTTGCTGATTGCACTTATTCTCAAACAACAAATTGATATGACAAATGAGTAAAAACACAGGCAAACTCGTAATTATTTCGTTGAACTTTTAATGAAATAAATCCACAAAACTACCCATCTCAGGCAAAAGGATACTCCACTATGTTGAACAAGGAATTATTAAAAAAGGATGTGTTATGTCTTTAAAAACTCGTGGTTCTGCTGCTGTTGACAAAGCCCAACTTCGTCTCGCCTTGCTTAAATCTATTGATGAAAATCTGGATTTAGGACATGGGTTAACTATTGAAGCCTACAACCACTTAATCAATACTACCCGTGCAATGGTAGAAGCTAATAATACGCTGGTGTCCAATCTGGAAGAATCGCGTAAAACAGTAACCCAGATGGATAAAGCTCTCTCCGAAATGTCTGAACGAATGCTAAGTGGAGTTGCAACTGTCTACGGCAGAAACAGTATAGAGTATTCCAAAGCTGGCGGCTCTAATCGCAAACGAAATAAACAATCTACTTCAAAAGTTACTCCACTTGTAGCGATTCTTACTACTCAACCTACTCAAGCTGCAATTGCCAATGCGTCAACTAACGGTAATGACACAGCTCCTTTGCTGCAATAATCCACCTGATACCAATTTTATATGAGGCTACACATTATTTTGACCCCTCCCAACCTCCCCTTACCAAGGGGAGGTGCCGCAGGCGGTGGGGTTCTTTCTATGCGCCTTCATAAAGAATTGCTATAAGCTCCATATACAGCAAAATTCAGAATTTATGAGTCAGAATTCAGGAGTAAGACATGGTTTATATCTGGGTAACAGACTTAGCTTGTGTACCTCAGCAACTTGAAATATGCTGTATAAATTGTTGCTTTTCAAAAAGATGACAAAAATTTGTCACCAATACATACGGAAGCGGATTAATAGGTTTGATGACAATAATTTGTCACAAGGAGATCAATGTGTCACCGACGACAAATAATTAGTTACTGTACACTTGATTTATGCCAAACTCTAATATTGAGGAATACTTTCACCAAAGCCGATGATGGGATTTGAACCCACGGCCTGCTGATTACGAATCAGCTGCTCTACCACTGAGCCACATCGGCGTACACAATCTAAGAGTATAACATGATTTAATCATGGTAGATCAAAATCCTAAAAATCGCCTTAATCCTGAACAGTATGCCAGCCTGAAAGCAGAAATAGCTGCTCCTTTTCGCGGTTTACGACAATTTTTTTACATTGCTTTCGCTGCTTCTGGTTCACTCGGTGCATTCGTCTTTTTCTTCCAAGTGCTTGCTGGACGCGATGTTGAGAGCGCTTTGCCTAATTTAGCTCTCCAAGTAGGAATAGTTGCTTTAATGGTTTTCCTTTGGCGCTGGGAACAGCGTCGGCAACAACGCCCCAATTCGGGTAAAAATCCTAATTCCTGAAGGGAGAAATCTGAGTTAGTTAATTTTTGACTACTTTCTTTTGATATATCTTTTCTTCAAATTTACTCATGCTTTTATGAAGATTAAAATATCCAGAAAGAAAAAGTAAAAAAATTATTAGGAAATCCCAAAAACCAAAAATTTCTGTGAAACTAGAAATCATTGAAACGGGGTCAGCCAATATAAAGATCCTGACCATAAACCCGATCGCATTCAAATGGGGTCAGCTATATTTAAAGACCCCAAATTTTATGATTCAAAAACCCTAAAATTAAAAAACCACTATATTGAAAGCACCAGACTGATAATTTATTAGTCTGGCGCTTCCAATTTGCTAACTAGACATTTATTGAACTGTTACCAAATAAGATGAAGGAATTGGTTGGGCACGTCCAGCATTGACAAGTGCCTGATAAACAAAGGCAGCAACTTCGGCTCTAGTCGCTTCACGATTAGGATTGAGTTGCTTGGCTGTGGGATAGTTGATTACTAGTTGCCGTGCAGTTGCGGCGGCAACTGGTGCGATCGCATAATTAGGAATCTGAGCAGCATCGGTGTAAAAGGAAACAACATTTTGATTACTTGCAGTTAAGCCCAAACCATTAGCTAAAGAGACTAACGCCTGCACTCTCGGAATTTGCTGCTGTGGCTTAAAAGTGCCATCGGGATAACCAGAAACAAATTGACCCTGGTAAGCAGATTGAATGGCAGCGTAAGCCCAAAAATTGCTTGCTACATCCTTAAATTTAATTGCTGGGCGTTTGGTTGGTGGTGTTAGGGCTTTAGTGACAATAGTGGCGAATTGAGCGCGGGTTACAGGTTCATTGGGTTTAAAGCTGCCATCAGGAAAACCAGCAATAATATTTTGAGAAGCTAAAGCTTCGATGTAGCTTTTTGCCCAGTAATTTGCTGGTACATCTTTAAAGGCAACAGCCCCTCCAGGCGGTACATCAACACTGGCGGCAACAAAATCTACTGAGCCAAAAATCTTTTTCTGATCGATATCGTTGCCAACAGCGACAATTTTACTGGTTTTGGTGGCATTGTTCACATCATAACGAGTGTTATTGCGGATAAGATTGCCACCAGGATTTTCGTTGGTGCCAAGGTCGGGTGAAGCGTTGACAGTTGCTACTACTCCATCCCGCTTATTATTTTGAATGACATTTTTACGCAATACAGGCTTCGCTGACTCTGAGATAAAAAGACCGTCTTGGTTTTCGATAATTTGGTTTTCTACAACTAGGGGTGTGGAAGTGCCACCGATCGCAAGACCAAAACCAGTATCCTGAAATAAGTTATTCCGAATTTCTCCTTGGGCAGCTCTAGCAACTGAAATCCCATTCCCTTTGTTTTGCACAAAGAGATTACCTTCAACTCTGGGATTGCCTGTACCCGTGACAAAAACACCTTCTCTGACACTGTTAGTAAAAGTACTGTTTTTGATAGTCGGATTAGTTGACTCCACCCACACAGCCGTACCCCGGCTATTTGGGTTGGTGACGCTGACACCAGCGATCGTGGTATCTTGCTCGGCCAGGATGGTAATGTCTTGTCTGGCAAAGGTGCGACTAGTGTAGAAGCCTCCACCTGTAATCAATATCGCCTGACCTTTAGTAGCTTCATCACCCCGCAGTGTCACCCCTGGTTTAAGTAAAAGCGGGAAGGTTTCACCACTTTCTTGGTTATAGTTACCAGGTGCTAATTGAATAACTGCACCTGCTTGGGCTTGACTGAGAGCGAAACTTATGCTCTTGTACGGTGCTGCCGAGGTGGCACCAGCACCAGCCCTATCTGCACCAGTTGCTGGATTAACATAAATCGCTGCGACAGTTGCAGGAGCTTGCGCTGTATGAGTTGGGGCGATATTTTCTGGATGAGTCGCACCAGCATTAACCTCACTAGGTAGTAGTGAACCACTAGAAACAACAAGCATTGCCGTGAGTCCGGCTCCCACGCGCAAAGAATATTTGAGATGATTGCTAGAAAGAAGGCGAAAATTTTTCGCAAGAGTAATGTGATAACCCCGATATTTCATTTTTTGAGTCTGTAATGTGCTGAATTACGGTATGTCGAACAAGGTTAAAGATAACAGCGTTGTAGCTGCTCTAAAACCCATGCAAAACTATACTGGATGATTAGCACTGATTCAGCTAAATTCCTTAGAGAGGTTACAGAACTTATACATTAGTTATATTGTATTATTCAGAAAATTTTCTTAGGGGCACTATGGGGATGAGGCGATTTTTTAGTATTCCCTAAAGCTAGATGCTGCAACTAATTCTGCTGGAATATCATCGCAGAAAAAAGCGAACCTATTGGAAATCGAGAGAAATGCATTTTAATTTTTTATGGCTGCGTCGCATCTTAGTTTTAGTAGGCATTATCTGTCTTCTGTTTTTGTCTACTCCTGCCTTTGCAGCAGAACGAGTAGTCCTGAAGTATGGTATTTTCCGTGAATCACTTTCTGTAGAGGAAATATCCACCTTTGCCGAAACAGGTGAACTCTCACCTTTACTAAAAGTGAATTTAGCTTTGGCGCGACAAGACCCCAAAGCCATTCGTCAGTATTTAACACAGCCAGTGAAGGTAAACGCTGTATTTTTAGATAGAGCGCTAAATAGCCAGATTGGTAATATTATTTTGGATCGAGTTAGTCAAGTTATTTCTACACCGTCTCAAAGAGCAAATCGGCAAGCTTTACGAGCCGCTTTGGTACTTTCTGCGAATCAAGACGGCCAAGTGTCGCTGATTGAAATTATTAAAAATTATCCCACAAATGAAGTGGAAGTTGATGGCGATCGCTTGCAGGGTGCATACCGTCAACTCCGTCGTTTGCAAACAAACCTACAAGATTTATTTGGTCTTTAGTAAGCTAAAGTTTCTAAAGTTTCTCTTAAATACCGTTGTACCTGATGTTCCAAGCGAATTCCCTCTAATTGAGCATCGCGTTCTAGTTGCCAGCGTTGAAAACCTGAACTAGTGGAGATGGCACATTTGAGGCTATACCAAATTTCAGTATCGGCAGAAAATTGGCGATCGCTAGAAGCTGGAATTTGAGCCATAGTTCCTCATTCCTTTGTTTTTCTTCAACGGTAACTGGGTATTGGCAATGGGGCATTGGGGAGCCACTGCGGTCTTGGGGTCTCCCCAAGTGGAGCAAGTGGCGTCATTGATTATTAGTTATTCTCCTCTGCACCCCTGCATCTTCTGATACTTATTTGTAGCCCTTTAAAGTTAAATAATATACTTTACGGCCTGCTACGAATCTGTATTTATCTTAAACAAGGATTGTAATAATCGAGGCACGATTTGATTAACTCGCACCCCTAAAATTGTGAAATCTTGCTTAATCTTTTCTAAAGATAATGGTTCTATGCCAGCAAATTCTGTGTCATTAGTCACCAAAACTCGCATTACACTCACAGGTACTTGTAAAAATAGATTGCCACCCAAAAATGCTAATCCCGCCAGCACTAATGCAACACTGCGCCATTGTGGGAGAAATTTAGCTGAATCTGCTACTAATGGGGCAATTTGGTAAAGATACCACAGTATCCCAACCGACAAGGCTGCTGCCACCAATGCCAGGATACGATTTACCTTTGTATTAATTAAACAGAGAATTTTTCGCTGCCGCTCAGTCAGATTTTCTGGTTTTTGGGCTATTCCTAAAAGAGCAAATATATAAAAAGGGCGACGCAACTGCATCCATAGCAGGGGGAGAACACCAATGGCGCCAACTAACAATAGCTCCATCCAGACTGGTAAAAATGGCTCGCCTACAGACAAAAACAATAAGCAGAGTACTAAAAAAACAGGCAACGTCGCTAATCCAGCGACGTGAATCCACAAAATAGGTTCAGAGCGAAATGAATGCATATTATAAAAAGTTGTGAGTTAAGAGTTAGGAGTTAGGAATTAGCAGTCTTTAACTCCTAACTCCTAATTTATCACTCCTAACTTCTAACCATTTTACCCTCAACACTATCTCGTTAAGGTGAGAGTGCGGCGCTTCGTAACCATTTGATAGGCTTCGATGATGTCACCTTCAACCCAATCATTGAATTTATCGATGCCGACACCGCATTCATAACCGGCGTTGACTTCACGGCTATCTTCTTTCATCCGTTTTAGGGAGTCCAGAACGCCTTCATAGATCACCTTACCGCCGCGTCGCACCCTCACTTTACAGTTGCGAACTAGCTTGCCAGATTGAACGTAGCAACCGGCAACAGCACCGCGACCGACTGGGAAGACGGCACGGACTTCGGTTTGACCCAAGGGTTCTTCCACCAACTCTGGTTCCAAAAGACCTTCCAAGGCATCTTGGATATCTTCTAGGAGTTTGTAGATTACGTTGTATTCACGAACATCTACACCCGCTTCATCGGCAGCTTGTCTAGCACCACTAGCGAAGGTGGTATTGAAGCCAATAATTACAGCGTTACTGGCAGCTGCTAAGTCGATATCTGTCTCGGTGATTTCCCCAGCAGTAGCCAACAGCATCCGAATTTGGACTTCGTTTTGCGGGATTTGCTTGAGCGCTCCCACAATGGCTTCCACGGAACCTTGTACGTCTCCCTTCAAGATCAAGTTGAGTTCTTTCAACTCGCCTTCTTGTGCTTGAGCAGACAAGGTTGTAAGGGTAACACGACCCTGTAACAAACGGGATAAGCGTTGTCTGTCTGCGCGATCGCTAGCGAGTGCTCTGGCTTCTTTCTCGTTTTGGAAGACCTCAAACTCGTCGCCGGCTGCCGGCACATCACTTAAACCTAGTACCTCGACAGCAAAGGAAGGAGAAGCAATGTCTACTCTCTTGCCTCTGTCATCTACCATCGCCCGGACTTTACCGAAGGCCGAGCCAGCTACTAAGATATCTCCCACATGCAGGGTACCATTCTGAATTAGCAGGGTAGCAACTGCTCCTTTAGCTTTATCCAGATGTGCTTCAATGACAGTTCCTTTGGCGGTACGATCTGGGTTGGCAGATAGTTCTGCAACCTCTGCTACTAAGAGAATCATCTCTAAGAGCGTATCCAGATTTTCACCTCTGATGGCGCTCACGGGAACCATGATTGTCTCACCGCCCCAGTCTTCTGATGTCAGACCATACTGAGTGAGTTCTTGTTTAACGCGTTCTGGCTGTGCCCCTTCTTTGTCAATTTTGTTAATTGCAACAACAATTGGCACTCCAGCAGCTTGGGCGTGGCTAATGGCTTCAATGGTTTGGGGACGGACACCATCATCAGCAGCGACTACTAAGACGGCAATATCTGTTACCCGCGCTCCTCGTGCCCGCATAGCTGTAAAGGCTTCGTGACCAGGAGTATCCAGGAAGACTATCTGCTGTGGTTTCCCCTCATGTTCGACATCCACATGGTATGCACCGATGTGTTGAGTGATCCCGCCAGCTTCGCCAGCAGCCACTTTGGTTTTGCGGATTGAGTCGAGCAGGGTTGTTTTACCGTGGTCTACGTGACCCATGATTGTCACCACAGGCGGACGGCGGTGGAGATATTCTTGGTCTTCTGCACCGACCATTTCCGTAATTTTTCGAGCTTCTGCTTCTCGTTCGGCGGTTTCGACTTCTATTTCTAGTTCTTTTCCTACCAGGGTAATTGTGGGAATATCCAGATTTTGAGTGATACTCACCGCCATACCTTTAAGGAACAGGATTTTCACAATCTCTGTATCGGGAACGGCTAAAACGTCAGCCAGTTCTTGCACAGTCAACGGCCCTGTGATCGTCACTTTTTCGGGGCGATCGCGCTTTGTCTCGGCTTCTTGGCGACGGTTTTGGTGATTGTCGCGCCCAGAACCAGACTTGGAACCAGACCTGGAACCAGACTTTCTGGCTCTTGCAGTTGGGGCGCTAGCAAGGGTTGCACCTGGTATCTGTACAGGTCGAGTCGCTTTCGGTTTGGGAGGACGAGCGATAGAAAGGCTGACTTGGACTGTGGCTGGTGAGTCGATATCGTCATCATCTAGCAAATCTTCTTCAAACTCATCATCAAGTATGGGTTTGATTCGCTTACCTTTGACGCCAGCTTTTGCCTTCTCTTTAACCTCGTCAATTATTTCCTCTTCTACCCACTTTTTGCCGCCTTTGGTCGGTCGAGGCGGACTTGGGCGTTTTAAATCAAGGAGATCCGGTGTGACTGGTTCATCACCCAATCCTTGAGATTTGCCCGCTATGCCTGACATCTGTCTGGGTGGAGTAGCGATCGGCATTGCGGCTGCTACTGCTTCACCTGGACGTGCCGGTCTGGGTCTTTGTCCCTCTCCCAGTTGTGATGGGGCAGATGGTCTATTACCTCTCTGCTCTGGTCTGCTGGGTGCAGGGGTAGGACGACTTGTCCTTTGTGGCGCACTTGGTGGAGACTGGTCTGTTGGCAGTTTAGCGACTCTTGGCTTAATTTGTTCGCGATCGCCTTCCGCGGGACGTAGCCGTTGGTCGCGTTTGAGGATCGGTTTATCTGCCTGAGATACTGGCGGCTCATCTACCACCTGGGCTTCTTCTGCCGCAGGCCTGGCTGGAGGAGCAACTAGTTGTGGTTTAATCGGTTTTTCCGATTTCGGTCTGGGCGGAACTATTTTTTCCGGTTTTTGGGATGCTATTTTTTCCGGTGCCGGATTTGGATTAGGCGTTTGTTCCAAGTCAGCGATCGAGGGTTGCTCTTGAGTCTCAGATTGAGTCCGGGGCACAGGTCGAGTTGGTGCTGCCGGTTTTTGGGGTGAGACTGGTGTAGCGAAAGGCCGTGGAGGAGAGGGAGGATTAGCTTCAGACAAGGCAGCTTGGGTATTGTTAGCAAGTGACGCCTCTGGGGCGTTGGGAGTAGTATTTCTCAATATTTTGGGTTTACGTATTTCCAAAATTTGCTGTTTGTGGGGTGCAGCAGGTCGCGAAGGTCCGCCGTTGGGTGGTGAATTTGGCTTATGGCTGGTTGTACCTAGTTCCTTTTTGGCTGACACACTCGTAGCTGCAAGCTTTTCTGCTGCCGCCCGGATGTTTTCTGCCTCGGATTCTGAAATCGTGCTGCTATGGCTTTTGACCGCAATATCGAGCTGGTCGCAAATTGCTAGTAGCTCTTTGTTATCCAAATTCAATTCCTTTGATAATTCATAAATTCTAACTTTGCCGTTGGTCATCCACTCTTCCCCTTTAATTTACAGTTTTAGCGGATGGTTGCCTGGTTTGCGACATCTCCATCCTTGGACTACTGTTTTTAGACTGCCGTTCAGTTTTTGCCGGTGCCTCCAATCAGGAAAGAGAGATGTTTCGGTTTAATAATGGCATCCCCACCAGGAATGATGGTTGAGGGATACCCATAAAAATTTCTTAAATAAAAGATTTTTATAGGAACCCTTGACGCCGAACTGCGCCTGAGCGCTACCAGGTTGCCATTTTGTAGTTTCTTGTTTTGTTGATTCTGATTCCACAACACAATCGATTACATCTTGTTCTGGGAATATTGCCTCGCCCCTCGTTATTCGAGAGCCTAATGCCTTTTACACCCATTTACTATTTTGGCACTAACCTTAACGTTCAACAGGGAGTTTGATGAAAGCACTACTTCGGCTTTCGACACAATTCCTCTAATGATTACGTCACAAAGTTGTTCCAACTAAATTTGGTTTTGGGTATTACTGCGGGCTAGACGTTGCGACAAGCTTTGGTACAGTGCTTCTGGCACTGATGCATGTAGCGATCGCCCTAGTCGATTTTTTTTTTGAGCCGCTTGTAAGCAACTCGTTTCTGGACAAATATAGGCAGAACGCCCCATGCCCTGATCTAATTGTACCTTTCCCGATGGAAAGACGCGGACAATCCGCCAAAACTGATCTTTTGAGCTTACTTTCCGGCAGCTAATACAGCGCCGATAATTTGGTTTCATCGGTTCTTTGCGATCTCAGTCTAGGATAATGGAAGTAAAAATAAGTTTATTATGACTATTTTTTACTTATACCAAGTAGCTTTTGAGACTGAGACTACAATCTTACACTATCAAAACTTTACAAAATTAATCAATTATTCATCATCGTTATTGTCAAAACTATCTTCCTCTTCTAGTTCGTTCTGATTTTCATCCTCGAATTCTTCTTCAAAGTCCGAGTCGTCTTCTTCTGATTCTTCTGTTTGATATTTTGTTCTGACGGCTGCAAACTTGGTATCCTCTGCTGCATAGTCATACTTAGCTTTGTCTTTAATGTCTATTTTCCAACCAGTCAGACGGGCTGCCAAACGGACGTTTTGTCCTTCTTTCCCAATAGCCAAACTCAATTGATCTTCAGCTACAAGTACGTGAGTTTGCCGTGATTCTGGGTCCATCAAGCGTACTTCATCTACCCGTGCTGGACTTAAGGCATTAGCAATGTATGTTGCTGGGTCTGGCGACCAGCGAATTACATCTATTTTTTCACCGCGTAATTCGTTGACTACCACTTGAATTCGCGATCCCCTAGCTCCAATACAAGCGCCTACTGGGTCTACATCGCGATCGAGAGTATCTACTGCTATTTTAGTTCGAGGGCCGACATAACGGGAAGGGGGGTTTGCCTCCCTAGCTACGGCAACAATCCGTACAACTTCATCTTCAATTTCTGGGACTTCGTTGGCGAAAAGATAAACTACCAAACCAGCATCAGCACGAGACACAAGCAACTGTGGCCCTCGTTGCTGACCTTGGGAGACTTTTTTCAGATATACCTTGAAGGTGGCATTTGCCCGATAATTATCGTTGGGCAACTGTTCCCGCTTTGGTAATTCGGCTTCTACTTCTGGTTGACCAAAGCCGCTGCTAACTGCTAGAACCACTGATTGCCGTTCAAACCGCAGGACTCTTGCTTGGAGAACAGTTCCTTCTAAATCTTGGAACTCTTCTTGCACCATCTGGCGCTGTTGATCGCGTAATTTTTGCGCCAATACTTGCTTAGTTTGCATCGCCGCCATCCGACCAAATTCTCCTTGGTCGGGGGTAACATCCAGCACCACAGAGTCCCCTAACTGCGCTTCAGGAGCGACTTGTTGAACTTCGTCTAGAGAAATTTGATGATCTGTATTATCTACTTCTTCAACAATGGTTTTGGTGGAAAGAACGCGAAATCCTTCTCCTTCAATATCGAGTTCTACTTCAAAATTTTCAAAATAATCTTCGTCAAACTGTTTGCGCTCTAAATTTTGGGCGCGGCGATAACGTTCATAGCCTTTGAGTAGTGCTTCTCTTATAGCTGATTGAACCGCAAGCCTGGGTAAATTCCGTTCGCGACTTATACTTTCAATTAATTCTTTTAATCCAGATAAAGTAACCATTGACATAAGCAATCTCCTTTAAAAATTAGGGACTGGGGACTGGGTGTTGGGCATTGGGCATTGGGCATTGGGCATTGGGAAGAGGACAAGAGGACAAGAGGACAAGGAGAATTGGGGACAAGGGAAAAAAACTTGTTGCAAGTTCTCACCTCTTGTCACCTTGTCACCTTGTCACCCTTGCTCCTCTGCTCCTCTGCTCCTCTGCTCCTCTACCCCTCCAATCCCTAGTCCCTAGCTTCTAGCCTTAGTAACTTGTTTATTGGCGCTCCTCTAACTGCACCTTAGTAATTAGAGAGCGGGGAATTTCGACTACACGACCTTTTTGATTTAAATAAAGTGTTGTCTCATCCCGACGAATCAACTGACCAATCCACTCTTGTTGTCCGTCGTAGGGGGGCGTTGTGGAGACAATAACAGGAAATCCTTTAAAGGAAATAAACTCCCTGTCTGTTACCAATTGCCGCGAAATACCGGGACTAGACACTTCCAAGACGTATGTATCTGGAACGATTTCCGCAGCATCTAAGGAGGCTTCTAAAGCACGGCTCATCCTCTCACAATCGTTCAACCCAGTGTCTTGCTCTGGATTGCGAATGTCTACCCGCAACACTGGTGGACTTTGGTTGGTGTGAAAAACCACGCCAACCACTTCCAATCCCAGTTCTTCTGCCACTGGTGTCGCCAAATCAATAATTTGTGGAACTAAAGGATGAGCCATGAGAGAATTCAATAAAAAAAGTGGGCATCGACCCACTTCCTGCGATAGGTATATCTTCCAAGAAGTCTTGTGACGAACCAAGTTATGATTCGCCTAATTCGAGTTTAGCGCATTTCTTTTATAGTCGTGTATTGGGCATGGGGCATGGGGCATTGGACATTGGTTATTCTTCTTGTCCTCTCATCTCCCCTGCTCCCCTGCCCCTCTGCTCTCCCTACCCTTCTCGTATTTTGGGGAGAATAGCGCCTTTATCTACTACCACCGGAACTGATACTTGTGTTCTTAGCTGCCGGGTTTGCTCGATAATTTGGTCTATGTCTTCTTGGGATAAACGCTGGACGTAGTTGAGTTTGATTTCCTCTAAGAAGTCAAAAAGTAAACTTTGAATTTCTGAGAGTACATGTTTTTCCTTGATTTGAGATCCTAAGACCTGGGTGAAGCTTTCTACTAGCTGACTGGTGAGTTGTGCTCCTACAGGGTCTTCAACAGCGCTAACTAAAGTTTTGTAAAGATTAGTTGTGATTTGAGTCGCCAGTTGTTCGCTTAACTGGGTTTGAGCCTGTGCCACGCCAGGGAGATTCTGGAGGTTGCGGTAGACGGGGACTTGATGGAAGACGGTTTCGATGTTGTGGCGCAGAATGGCAACGATCGCAGGTTGGATATCAGGTAGCACTTGGTAGACAATTGTTTTTACCAAAAGACCTGCGATCGCTTCCACTTCATTCACATTATTAATATCTATGTAGGGACGTAAATTTTCTTGTTGCGAGAGCCAGCTTGTCAATTCACCCCGCTGAATTGAACCCTGAACCTGATTAATCACTCTCACCACAACAATTTCTGTGAGTTCTTCAGCAAAATTGGCGACAATCCCCTGATTAAGTTGCTTTCGCACTGGATGCAGATTCAATAACTGCGCTTGATCGAGGCGAATTAATACAGGTATGATTCGCAACCCTCGCCAAAATGGCAGTAGTAAAAATAAATCGTACCAACGCCACAATAGTGCTTCTAACCAGCTAAAACCGGGATGTTGGCGTCTGAGCAAGAAGGTGCGCCCCAGCAATTCTACGCCAAATAAAATCACAAAAGGTAAGTCAATAATCCAGAATTCATCAATAAAATCACCATTTTCGCCGATTTGGCGGTAGTAGTTACTGGCGATCAAAGGGCGAATGCTTTTGTTAAAAAAATTAATTTCTTCAAGCCAGCCATTTTGTGATAGATGCGGCTGACTCCAAAAAGTAGCAAAGGACTGTTTTGCAGATTCTTTGCCGATGTGCGATCGCATCCTTTGTTTGATTTTCTCCAGAGTCCCACTCTTATTAGCTCCCGCAAACGGGTTACTGTCAATCATCTCGCTACTAAGACGACTTATTTGTATTAGCCTGTTATTTACCTGAGGCGACTGTAACCCTGTTTGCCTAACTTGTTCCTCTAATGCGTCTACTGTTTCTAGATAACTTTTTGTGTCTCGATGACTTTCAATACCTTTGATTGGGTCATAAATATTAGTAATTTGGGGAAGTTTTCGCAAGTAGAAATCTCGCCAAGGTACATAACTTAAATCAAACAACACTAAACCTAAATTTACTGCGGCAGCAATTGCCATAAATCTTTCAACCCAAAGATTACGCTGCTTAGAAGATTTTATATTTTTCATTTTTTGTAATATATGATACTTGTTGAGGTCCACAGGTAAAGAGACTGCTTTTCACCTTCAGCTGACGCTCAATGCACAGATGTGATTTTCTAACGCAGTTTAGGGTTAAAAGGGTATATTCGCTTCAAATGATAACCGCTATATCTTTGCTTATACAAGATACTTCTTTTGATGGATGACAGAAGTTATTGTTTAAATATCTGGCTAAATTTAACAAAAAAAAATCACAATTTGTTCAAAATTCATTAAATAATCGTGAAAAAAGTTATTAAACAAACTTAAAATGCAGCTGTTAACGTTTACGATCCTGCTGATTTGACCCAAAGGAGTTTTTAAGTATGTGGTGTGGGTTTGGAAAATCAAGCGCAACCTTTGCTGTTACTTGCCTGATGACTGCTAGTTTGGTAATTACAGACACAGGTTTTGCAGCCCCTCAAAGAAGTTATACACCCCAGCAATTCCGTGAAGTATTGCGGGGATTAGGCTATAACGTCAAGGTAACAAATACCGCTTTGACAGACGAGGAAACTAAAAAGGCAATTCGAGAATTTCAGACTGGTTATAAGCTAAAACCAGTTGATGGCATCGCAGGGCCAAAAACCCAAGATTTTGCTGCTAACATCGTTCAAATTCTACACAGAAATTTGAATGCAGTGGTGAAGCCAAATCCTCCTCTGCCGCGCGATCGTTTTTATGGTTCTCGCACGGAAGAAGTGGTGAAGGAGTATCAGAAGAAATATCAGTTGCAAGAAACTGGAATTGCTAACTTAGCACTCCGCCAAAAGCTGAATGAAGAAGCAAAGACACTCTTCAGCCAGCCGACAACTAAACCAACAACTAAACCGACAGCGACACCGAGAGCAACACCGAGAGCAACACCGAGAGCGACACCGACAACTACGCCAAAAGCGACACCGACAGCTACGCCAACAGCGACACCGACAGCTACGCCAACAGCTACGCCAACAGCGACACCAACAGCGACACCAACAGCGACACCAACAGCTACACCAACAGCGACACCAACAGCTACACCAACAGCTACACCCTAGTTGCCAAAAAAACTCCTACCCCAAATCCGCTCAAGCGATCTGATTTGGTTCTTCTAAGGGTCTGCCCTTGGGTGTAGGTAGAATTGGACGGCGGTCATTGTAAGGCATAGGAATGTACTGCACGCTGGGTCGTCCTCCTTGTGGCTGTGGGTACATATCCATGAGATTATAAATAGAATGGGGCAGTCCGACGGTTACGGGCAGCCCCATTTCTGTTGCTTCTTCAATAGTGATGGGATAGTCATGGGTGACGCGCCCAGTTGTCAAGGCTTCGATAATCGGTTCGATATTTTCTGGCAGAACTTTTTGTTTAGGTACACTGTCTTTTAGCAAAGTTCGTACAAACCGCTGTACCTGCTGTATTGCTTTGCGTGATAGGTCAGCCATAATTAGGGTTTGGTCATCAATCTCACCGATGGGTTTATCTTCAACCACTTTCAGAATACTGGCTGCGGGGTAATTACCCAGTTGGGGATCGACTGGACCCAAGACAGCGTTAGCATCCATAATAATTTCATCAGAGGCGAGGGCAAGCATTGTACCGCCACTCATAGCATAGTGAGGTACAAAAACTGTGACTTTTGCTTGGTGGCGAATTAACGCTCTGGCGATTTGTTCCGTAGCTAAAACCAAACCGCCAGGAGTGTGCAAAATTAAGTCAATTGCTACATCTGGCGGTGTGAGGCGAATTGCTCGCAATATTTGTTCTGAGTCTTCAATAGTAATGTAGCGAGATATAGGAATTCCCAAAAAGCTAATGGACTCTTGACGGTGAATTAGTAAAATCACCCGACTTTTGCGTTCCTGCTGGAATTGTTGTAAAGCACGCAAGCGCCGATATTCTATTTGACGTTTTTGCCAAAGGGGTTGCAAAGAAGTCAGAAGGAGGAAAATCCAGAATAAATCACCAATACCAAAGCCCATATAATTTATTTTTGTTCAAAAATAACGGTTGCCGTCATTATTGTCACAAATTTGGGGCGATCGCAGTTCTATCTGTAGATTTATAGAAAAATTACGAATTATTTACTACCCCTTCGCCAAATTTTAATAGTGTCGTCATCACTACCGCTAACTAGGGTTTGGCCATCGGGACTGAAGGCGACACATCTAACATAGTTGGAATGCCCTGTAAGTGTGCTGATTTCTCTGCCACTGTGTATGTGCCACAGTTTGATAGTGTTGTCCCAACTGCCACTAGCGAGAAATTGTCCATCCTGGCTAAAGGCGACTGACCAAACTGAATCAGAATGACCTATGAGAGTACGAATTTCTTTGCCTGTATTTATATGCCAGAGTTTAATCGTGTTGTCACCACTGCCACTGGCGATAATTTCCCCATTTTTGCTGAAGGCGATACAGTTGACAAAGAAAGAATGGCCTGTGAATGTGTAAATGTTCTTGCCTGTGTATACTTGCCACAATTTAATAGTGTAATCATTACTGCCACTAGCCACCAATTGTCTATCCTGGCTATTGGTTGTAAACGTTCTCGGAGAGTAGGCGACTGACGAAACTGGGTCGGAATGACCTGTGAAAGTTTGGATTTCTATGCCTGTGTTTACCTGCCACAGTTTGATTGTGCAGTCAGCGCTACCACTAGCCAAAAACTTGCCATCTGGACTAAAAATAACGGAATTTACCCAATTAGCATGACCAGTGAGAGTACGAATTTCTTTACCCGTGTTGACATCCCACAATTTGATTGTATTATCCCAACTCCCGCTAGCTAAGATTCCCCGATTTAGGTCTGCAACTCCCGCAGATTTGCCGGATTCGCCTTGATAAGAAAGGTTTGAAGAGATTGGGATTGGGCTAAAGGCGACCGAATGAACCATACTGGAATGACTAGAAGGCCAACGACCCAGTTGACGCACTAGCTTGCCAGTACTCACTTGCCAAAGTTTGATGGTCTTGTCATTACTGCCACTAGCAATAAATTGTCCGTCTGGGCTAATGGCGATCGCATGAACCATACTAGAATGACCTTTGAGGGTCTGTACGCATTTCCAGTTCTGCCGATCTAATACAACAGGTACAGGTAGTTGCAGCTTAGGGGTTATCACTAAATTAGATGAGCTTTTTGTTACATACTCCCCTGTCTCAGGGCCTAATAAATCCAACCACTCTTGCACAGACTGGGGACGATACGTTGACTCCAGATCCATGCCGCACATAATAGCTTGATTTACCCTATTGCTGATGTTGGGATTAAAATATTGTGGTGGTTCTAAATTAATATTGTGACGTCTATCATCTGCACTAGTCGGTACAACTGCGGTAAGCAAATTATACAAAGTAGCGGCTAGGGCGTAAATATCAATATATTCTCCTCGCGGCGCTTCTGATTCATACTGTTCAGGTGGGGCAAAACCAGGAGTACGATACACTGTATGCCTTTGGATCGTATTAGGAATAAATTCTCTAGCGATGCCAAAGTCTATCAGCACTGCTTCTAATTTATCAATGCGGATCATGATGTTGCGTGGTTTGAGATCCCGATGCAACAGTCCTTTAGAATGGATTAAGGTCAAAGCATCGCCAATTTGCCGGATGTAAAGTAGTGCTTCTGCCTCTGATAACACTCCTATTCGCCTCAAGCGCTGTGCTAAGTCTTCCCCTTCGATGTAATCCATCACCATGCAGGGCAAATTTCCCTCATCGAAGATGGTTTCTATCTGTACTATATGAGGATGGTGGCACACAGCCAGCCGAACTGCTTCATCACGAAAGTCTTGCCGTAACTTGTTTCGGTGGAGTATCCAGGCGGGGTGATTCAGGATTTCTTCTTTGAGGGTTTTAATCACTCGCTGTTGATTTCGTTGATTTCTGGCAAGATAAGTAATGCCAATTCCGCCTTCACCTAGTTGGCTTTCAATAATGTAGCGTCCCCCGAATAAAGACTTTCCTGCATTCCACACCATTAGTAATATTTGACAATTGCTGGTATTTATTTTGGCACGGTATTCAGTTCAGCCAACACGAATTTTTGGGAATTCCATTTGAATTGCTGTTGTAGCTTTTTAGAACTTACTTACTTAGATAACATTTTCATTAACCTCAATAATTACTAATAGTATAAAGTTTGGATATACCCTCATAGTTTTGGCTAAACTATGCCTTTATACGAAAAAATGAAAGTTGATTGCTCATGTTACAGTAAACAGTAACTTTAGACATATTTGTTCATAATAATTTGACTTGTAGGTAATCTAAAATTATGCTAAAGAATCTCAATTTGAAACAAAAATTTACAATTCTGCTACTGGTAATTTTGACATTTGGTCTGAGCTTGAGTGGATTTACTCTTTCTTCTCTACTGAGGGAGAATGCTAAACAAGATATTAGCTCCACTGGTCTCATGCTCATCCAAACAATGAGTTCTGTTCGTAAATACACCAGTACTCAAGTGAATCCAGAGCTAGTTGATAAATTGGCTACTGAATTTTTGCCACAAACCGTTCCTGGATACTCAGCACGAGAAGTGTTTGAAATTTTACGGAAAACAACAGACTACCGTGATTTCTTTTATAAAGAAGCAACTCTCAATCCCACAAATCTTCGGGATAAGGCTGACGGTTTTGAGACGGAAATTGTAGAACAGTTCAGAAATAAATCAGACCTTAAAGAAGTTAGTGGATTTCGCTCAATTCCTGGTGGGGATATCTTTTATATTGCTCGTCCCTTAGCAGTGTCTGAACAAAGCTGTCTGGCCTGTCATAGCGTACCTGAAGCTGCACCTCAAAGTATGATTAGTCTTTATGGTGCTGCTAATGGATTTGGGTGGAAACTTAATGAAATTGTTGGCGCTCAGATTATATCAGTACCCGCCAAGAATGTCATTAATAAAGCAAATCAGTCTTCTTTACTAATTATCTTGATTGTATCAGCTATATTTATAGCGACTATCCTATTAGTCAACTTGTTCTTGAATCGACAAGTTGTGAAGCCTCTCAAACGCATGACTCGCATAGCCGAAGAAGTTAGTACGGGACATATGGAAGTTGAATTTGAGCAGATGTCTAATGATGAAATCGGTAATTTAGCTAGAGCCTTTAAACGGATGCAGTTAAGTTTAGAAATGGCGATGAAAAGAATCAAACGTACTCAAGGAGGTACAGGCGATTACAATAATTTCTAATGACGTTCTCTCTAAGAGACTTAAAAGCGTAGCTTGCTTCTCTGTAAGGGTACGCAAACTCGCTTTGCGGGACACTAACGTAATTAAGCTCTGTACAAGACGTTGCGTGTAACTTGCTTCCCTCATAGAAGTATACAGAATCGCTTTGCAGGATGTTAACGTAATTAATTTTTGTTTCTAGGATATTTAAACCTACTAAAAAAGTTTGCTAATTTTATTAGCTTTGTTGACTTAAACCCATAGAATTAGTTAATAGATTAAAAATTATTCCTCAATCCGTGATGTCTAAATCTCTATGAAAATAAGCTTTTTTTAAATTCAAAAGCTGCTTGAAAATTAGGAATCTCCTTAGTTACAAGTTCAATAAATTGGTCAGCTGAAATATAAGGATTGTGGGCTAGTATTTCTTCTATAATCAGATTTGCCATTGGGCCGATGTGGTAGGCTAATTCTTGCTGACAATGTTTGATAAATGCTGGTTGGAGTGAAGATTGTTGTTCAATTCTTTGCCCAGTTTGTGGACTAGTGGGTGAATTAAAAATTGTTTCTTCAGGTTGTTTATATGACTGCGATAAAGCCGACATAGCCTGAAATTCAGGGTTAAATACCGTAGCCGGTAAATCATCAACCATGATTGCAGAAAACATTGCTATTTCTGGTTCTCGAATACGCTCTAAATCTCGAAGAACTTCGCTGGCTGTTTGGTATCGCTTGTTAGGCCTATCTTCCAACATACAATCAAGTACTTGAGCAAACCCATCAGTAACATAGGTATAATCACGCCAGTTCCATTCAAGTGAGTATTGATCCATTAGTAAAGATGGATCTCTAGCTGTGAGTAATACAATAGCAGTTACACCTAAAGCATAAAGGTCACTAGAGGGTGAACATAAACCCAAACTAATCTGTTCGCGGGGAGCATATCCAACTTTGCCTACAAGGGACATTTTGCCAACAAACGTTACCTGTTGGTTGGAACTTCTCGCCTCGTTAATGTCAGCAATTTGCTTGCCTACCCCGAAGTCAATCAGCACTGGCAGATCCTTGCCATCAGGTAACATGATGTTGTCTGGAGAAATATCTCGATGGATAATGTTGTGCTGGTGAACATATTCCAAAACAGGCAGCAGATTCTTTAGCCACTGTATAACTTCGTCTTCAGAAAAATTTCTTCCTTGACGTTGCAGTTCTCCTAGCAGTCTTGAATATGTTTTACCGTCAACATACTCTTGTACTAGGAATAGCCGACCATCTCCTTCAAAGCAAGCCAAAAACTTGGGAATTTGAGGATGTTGCAATTGATGAAGAATTTTAGCTTCTCTTTTAAATAAGTTACGATATTGTTCCAGTCCACTTTCGCCTGTGCCAATGGGTGCAAATTCTTTGAGAACACAGGCTTCATTAAACCGACGAGTGTCAAATGCTAAGTAAGTTCGTCCCAATCCTCCCTGTCCTAGAAGTTTTTGGATAATATAGCGGTTATCGATTAGAGTTCCAGCAGCTATTTCTGGTCTTGTCATAGGGGACTGTGACATCATCATCGCACTCCTAGCGATTTTGTTATTGATAAATTATCGAATTTGCTGAAAGTCAGAAACTCTAGCAGATAAAGGCTGATAACATCCTTTAAATTGAGGTTAGCACCACTATCGAGCCAAGGAAATACACTTTTCTACAATTTTCTGATGGTCTTGTGTTACCAAATAGACAATTTTAACCTGAGTAATTCGATCGTACTACTAATACTTAAGTATTTTAGCCACCGCAACATAATCTGTGTCTGCGGTAATATCTGCAAATGTTCAGGGCATCGCTTTTGAGATTTGCTGCTGAACCTTATTTTCCCCATAGTTACCCAATTGAAACTGGGTTGAGGAACAGTAAGGATATAGCGTGACATCATGGTTTTTCATAAAAAATGAGGTTGCTATAGACTTGCTGAAAGAAATATTATATGTATTTCAAGTGCTAAATATGCGATCGCTCTCAAAAATTAATCTTTCTGAGAAACTATATCATTATTCAGATAGCGGCTTCGGCATCGGCGATCGCAGTTTTCAGTACAGATGATTCCTCAAAAGCAGAAAATTATGCTGCGTATCACAAAAGACTTGTGAAGCTACAATAATTCATCTAGTTCATCAGGATTCACGCCTAACTGACGCAAACGTTCTGCTAATTGTTCTACTTTTCGTTTGGCTTGAGCAGCTTCTTGTTCTGCAATCATAGCTCGTTCAGTTGCAGCAGCAGCTTCCTCTGTGGGTGCAAGAATTAATTCTCCTGTCAAAGTGAACCACCTTAACCACAACCTTTCAATATCTCGAAATGAACCTTGCCATAAGCCTAAACTCAAATCTATCTCTGGCATTAATAGGTATCCATCGGTCAAATTCATCGGTTCATAGTGACCGCCGACCAACTGAAAAGCCCGAAGTTCATTAGTATAGCGACTGAAAACAACATAGTAGGGAATCCGCAAAATTCGTTCATAAACTTCCCATTTGCTAGGAGGTTTATCTACTGCACCTTCTCTTCTTGTGCCTAAATCTTCGTCTTCCGTACCTGGAGATAATAACTCAATAACTACAAAGGGATTTGCTGGTTCTTGCCAAGTGACATAACTTAACCGTAAATCTTGCCCTTTGTATAACTTTTCTACACCTACTGCACCAAACCAATCGGGGTGTTTATACCATAAAGGATGCTGTAAATCATAGTAGAGATTAAGGTCAGCCGCACTGTAAACTAGTTCAGGATTCCAGTTAATGGGTTGAAAAGTTAGGTATAAAAGTAAGGGTTGTAAAAAGTGAAAATCGTCTGGCAAGCCTGGTTCCTCTGGGTTGTCACTTGGTAAATCATACATCGTTGGCAGAGTTTCCCAAGGAGGAAGTGGGGGATCAGATTGAGGAATATAGTGGCGAGAAGAAGTCATATTTTTTATTCTTTAATAGAAGACCATATTTGCTGGATGCATTGATCCACTTTTTCCCAATCATTTGGTTGTAAAACTCCTAATTGACGGTCTAATAGATGCTTTTCTACTGTGTTTATCTTATGCAATCTAACTACCGACGAACGCATTAAACCTGCTTGCTGCAATTCTATAATTTCAAAATCAAAAACCGTTTGAGTTTTTTGACTGGTAATCCGGGCCACAATCACATCATCATTTCCTGTGTTTAAAAGTAATAACACTGGGCGAAATTTGAATGTTACTGTATCAGAAAAAGGCATTGTAATAAATAAGATCCTTAGCTTCTCAAACAAGTCGGGATCAGTAGCTTTCAATTTTTCCTAAAAAATTTCATCACACTTCTGGTTCAATTCCTGCCGCTCGCAATTGTGCTGCTAGTCGTTGGGCGCGTTGTCGTTCTTGTTGGGCGCGTTGGCTTTCCTGTTGAGCTAACTCAGAACCCCAAGGTAAAAGGTTTTCTTGTTCGTCCCACCACCGTAACCACTTTCCTGGGCGATTTTCACGAGTACCTTGCCACACCCCAAGGTAAAGATTCATTTCTGCTATCCAGTAGAGTTGATTTTCATCAGGCCCTTGCAAAATGTATTGTTCTGTATTCTGCAAGCGATACATCTCGAAACTGCCGCTATCTGGCTCAAAGATAATATAGTTTGGTACTTTTAAGATGCGCTCGTAGAAAAACCATTTTCCTGGGGGATATGTTGCTTTGATAGAATATTCTGTTTCCTGTGTATCGGAAATAAATTCCATCACAATTACGGGAATATCACCCTGTAATTGAGGTGTGTAACTGCGTATTACTTCTTCTCTACTAACATTAATTTTGGCAATAAAAGCCCAATCAGGAGCTTTAATGACCATTTTGTTGTTTAAAGTGGCACAAATACCGTAATTAGTTGTTGTTAGGGCGTTAGCTGAAATTTTTCCGGCTAATTGTAGGCTTTCTGTAAGTGCAGCAGCTAAGGCTGGTTGGTTGATGTTATCCACTGGATCATCTGGCAGTTTGTAATCATCGGGTAGTTTTTCCCAAGTGATTTGGTAGTCTTGGGTGAGGGCTGTCATGATCGGTTTTCCTTTAGGATTGGGCATTGGGGAGCCAGCGCTGTGGGCGGGTTTCCCGACTTGAGGCGACTGGCGTCATTGGGCATTGGGAAAGAGAAGGCAGGGGTGCACAGGGGCAAAGGGGGAGAGGGGAAAAACTTACTGCAACTTCTTCCCTGCTCCCTCATTTCCCTCATCTTCCTAGTCCCCAATAGTTACTCATCTTCATCAGGTTCTAAATCGTCGGCTGTCAATTCTTGATGCGGGATGGCGGCAATAATCGCATCTATTACTTTGGCAACGGGTAAAATCTCGATATCAAGATCGGGGAATTTTTGTCCTTTAGGGACGATCGCTCTTTTAAATCCCAACTTAGCAGCTTCTTTCAACCGCAGTTCCATTTGGGAAACCGATCGCACTTGTCCACCTAACCCAACTTCACCGATTAATACTGTACCGGGATCGACGATGCGATCGCGGAAACTAGCGACAATTGCGATCGCAATTCCTAAATCTACCGCCGGTTCTTCTACATTCAACCCACCCGCCGAAGCAACGTAAGAATCTAACTTGGACATGGGAATTCCCACTCGTTTTTCTAAGACGGCAAGAATTTGCACTAAGCGGTTGTAGTCTACGCCAGTTCCAGCACGCCGAGGGGAAGGGTAGCTGGTAGGACTCACTAAAGCCTGCAATTCTACAACGATCGGGCGAGTGCCTTCACAAGCCACGACAATGGCAGTACCTGGTGCGGGATCGTCACGGTTGCCTAAAAATAGCTCTGAGGGATTGGAGACTTCTCGCAATCCATCTGTCACCATTTCAAAGATGCCGATTTCGTGAGTTGCGCCGAAACGGTTTTTGACTGTCCGTAATAACCGATGGGAAGCAAAGCGATCGCCTTCAAAATACAACACTGTATCGACTAAATGTTCTAAAACTTTTGGCCCAGCGATCGCTCCTTCTTTGGTGACGTGTCCCACAATCAGCATGGTGATATCTTCGTGCTTCGCCACTTTCATCAGTGCTGCGGTACATTCTCGTACCTGAGCCACTGAACCTGGTGCAGAAGTCAACGCCGGAAAAAACACTGTTTGGATACTATCAATTACCGCCACATTTGGTTTGAGAGAGTCTATTTCCCGTAAAATTTCTTCTAAATCTGTTTCTGGCAGTACATATAAATCTGCACCTATACTGTCAGGGTCTATAGAAATCGTAGTATCTTCTACTACTACTGTTACCTTCTCCTCGTTTACCATACTTAGGGGTTTTGATACTCCCAACCGAGAAGCTCGTAATTTTACCTGCTGTCCTGATTCTTCACCGGTTACGTAAAGGATGCGATATTTCTGTGCTAATTGATTAGATACTTGCAACAATAAAGTCGATTTACCAATCCCTGGATCGCCACCAATCAGTACCATAGAGCCAGGGACAACCCCACCGCCAAGTACTCGATCTAATTCTCCATAACCAGACTCCCAGCGAGCGATTTGGCGATCGGTAATTTGGTTAAATGTTAAGGAGGCTCGCGCTTTAGCTGGTTTAGCGTGAGATTTGCCATTGCTTTGAGTTGATTGCCAACCACTCACTCCCCCCCGACTGGGTACATCTACTGAGGATTGAATCGAAATTTGTTCTTCTAGAGAGTTGTAAGTGCCGCAAGCTGGACACTTACCAAACCATTGGGGCGATTCTGCTCCACATTCATTACAAACAAAAAAGGTTTTTGGCTTTGCCATTCTTAAATCTTATTAAATAATCTTAATATTTACTTAATTCTTGAAAAAAACTAAAAACTAATAATATGTGGTATTTAGAGCTTTTTCCAAATCAATTCATAGAATGATATCTTAATATTATGGTATTAAAAATTAATCATGTAAATTTTTAGTCAAGGAGCCTAGAGAAACTTGGAAAGCCATAAAGAAAAAATCTTGGTGGTAGACGACGAAGCCAGCATTCGCCGGATTTTGGAAACACGCCTTTCCATGATTGGCTACGATGTAGTGACCGCTGGCGACGGGGAAGAAGCTTTGGATACTTTTCGCAAAACTGAGCCTGACCTGGTAGTTTTAGATGTAATGATGCCAAAGTTAGACGGCTATGGTGTATGTCAAGAATTACGAAAAGAATCAGATGTCCCCATTATTATGCTAACAGCTTTGGGTGATGTCGCCGATCGCATCACCGGCTTAGAATTGGGTGCTGATGACTATGTAGTTAAACCATTTTCCCCCAAGGAGCTAGAAGCCCGGATTCGCTCGGTGCTGCGGCGAGTAGATAAAAACGGTGCTTCTGGAATTCCCAGTTCTGGGGTAATTCATGTCGCGAATATTAAAATCGATACGAATAAGCGACAAGTCTACAAAGGCGATGAGCGGATTCGATTGACGGGTATGGAGTTCAGCTTGTTAGAGTTGTTAGTCAGTCGCTCTGGAGAAGCTTTTTCTCGTTCGGAAATTTTGCAGGAAGTATGGGGTTATACACCAGAACGCCATGTGGATACCCGCGTAGTAGATGTGCATATATCGCGTTTGCGGGCAAAATTAGAAGACGATCCTAGCAACCCAGAATTGATTCTCACCGCGCGGGGTACTGGTTATCTTTTCCAGCGGATTATTGAACCAGGGGAAGAGTGAGGAGATGAGGTAGGGGGGCAGGGGAGCAGGGGAGCAGGGGGTAGGGGGGACAAAGGGACAAGGGGGACAAGGGGACAAGGGGGACAAGGGGGAATTATTGAACAAGTCTTTTTCTTATCTCCCCCCTCTTCCTTGTCTTCCTTGTCTCTTCTCAATGCCCAATGCCCAATGCCCCATGCCCAATGACAAATGACAAATGACAAATGACAAATGACAAATGACAAATGACAAATGACTAAACCCGATCCTAATCGAGTTTTGCGGCGTCTACCCATTGTTGTAGGTGGTCTAGGCGCTGTACTTTTATTGATTAACCGTTTATTAACACCGGAATTAACCCAATCTCAATCGCGTGGTGATGTAGTGGGCGTGATTTTGAGTGCGGTGTTAATTTTGACAGGTTTAATTTGGCAGCAAGTTCAGCCGCGATCGCCTGATACTGTAGAACTAATAGGAGAAGAAGGTTTTGTACTCGCACCAGATTTACCCGAAGCCGTAAAAACAGAGCTAGCTTGGGCATCTCATTTATTGTTGACTAATACAGTAACGCGATCGCTCGTGGTTTTTTATCAAGGTAAAGTTTTGTTGCGTCGCGGGATTCTGGGTACTAAATCTGAGGTTGTGCCAGGAGTAATCTTAAAACAGGTACTCGAAAAACAAAAGCCGATTTATTTAGTTGCTCTAAAAATATATCCAGGTAGAGTTGAATTTGATTATTTACCAGAAAATACTCAAGGTGTAATTTGTCAACCTATTGGCAACCAAGGTGCGTTAATTTTGGGCGCGAACGCTCCTCGCAGTTACACCAAACAAGATGAAAACTGGATTGCAGGAATTGCTAATAAATTAGCCGTTACTCTTGACTCGACTTTATCCAACTAAGTGACGTAAAAATTTAGCTTGGTCATGTGGGACAATAACTCGTAATTTGTAATTCCTACTCAAATTAACTTGCTTGTATCTATAGTTAATTACGAATCACGAATTATTAAGTCACCAAGAAGTCAAAAAATTCCAACCTTCCTTTTCTTCTGGTGTCTTTGCTTCTTTTTCTTCTGGTTCTTCCGGGATATTTAAATTTGTCTGTTGAATTAAATTATCATAAGCTCCTGAATCAACCCATTTTAATAATTCGCCAGCCCGCATAACTATCCAAGAAAGCCCAGGCTCTGTATAACTTAATATTTTAGTGACTTTATCCACGCTATCAAAGTTATTGGATGCAAATTCACGGGCTTGGATAAGAAAATCTTCAATTACAGTAGTAGTCAAGTACTCATCTGGTAAACCTGCAAGTTTCATCAGTGTAGTAGTTGCTACGTCAATATCCTGACAAGCAAGCATTGCAGCCCGATCGGCAGTGAATCTAGCCATCATTCGCCAATTATACAAACCTAGTTCCATTCCGCCAGCTACCAAGCCACCGACTCCGAGTGTGGTACTGCTCAACAAATTTTTCAAAGTTGGCATAACAATTGCCATTTGGTGATAAACCATGTGCTGACTTTTGATGCGAGCGACTTCATGTCCGAAAATGTAAAGCAACTCATCTACGCCAAGCCACTCCATTGCATCTAAATTGATACCGACAATGGGTTTTTCTACGCCAACAATGTAGCTTTGAATGTGACCTGTGCCTCGAAATAGATACAATTCAGGAAGTGGAGCAACATCAAGAATTTGGCAGGTTTCTACAAATGCTTGATGTAATTCGGGAAAATTACGGAGCGAAATTCTGATTTCACTACCAAGACTTTGCAGTCTAAGTAGGCGATCGATACCGTATTCGTTAATTTTTTTGAGTAGTAGTGAGACACCGGGCATATTTTGTAAAGAAGCCAAGGCTTTGCGATCGAAGGGGTGCTCGTAGGCTTCCGAACTTAGTCCAGTTAATATTTTTCTCGTCATAGGTTTTGAGCTTTTAAATAGCAGTTTAGAAGCATTAGGCAAACTTGCACTACATTGTACTAGGCATTTTTCGCTATCTTACCCAGATAGAATAAACAGTAGGGGATTACAGATGTGCATTGGTGTCAACTTAACGTGAAAGCCAGCCTAGAACCAGCTTTTAGATATTGTTTCGTTGTCTCGTTTCTAGTCTCCGACTGGGAATGCCGTCCTAGAGGCTCTGCCGCCAGGAGCAGCATTTCGCTGGAAACGGGATTTGAAAAGGCTTCTAGCTTAAGTTGACACCAATAACAGATGTGCGCCCCAATGAGAGAATTTGGAAATTTACAATTAATCTATGCAAATTATTTATTGGCTATTAGTTGCTGTAATGGTTGTGGGTATTATTGGTGCTGTAGTTCCAGCCATTCCCGGTAGCAGCTTAATTTTAATTGCAATTATTGTCTGGGGCATCGTTAGTAGTTCTTTTGCAGTTATCAAGATTCCACTAATTGTGACAATTATAGTTTTACTGCTCAGTGTCGGAGTAGATTTTTTAGCTAGCTATGTAGGAGCAAAACAAGCTGGAGCTAGCAAGTGGGGGCAAATTGGCGCAATTGTTGGTTTGGTGGTAGGATTTTTGGGATTATTGCCAACTTTACCTTTTGGGGGGCCATTATTAGGAATTTTACTAGGCCCGCTTTTGGGAGCAATTATTGGTGAGTACCTTTACCGACGTGAATTTGGGTTAGCGGTTAAAGCAGGTATAGGAATTGTAGTTGGGTCTTTGGTTGGAAATTTGATTCAAGGATTGTTAGCGATCGCCGCAGTTGTAGTTTTTGTTGTGACAACCTGGCCACAGGTATATGGCTCTTAGCATTTAAAAAATCTGACAGATTTGAGAACAGAGATAATAGCTAGCAACTAGCTATTTGTTACAAATATTCAAAAAGACTATCTATAGTAAACAAATACAGCGGTTCCTCCCATTTATTCTATGAGAGGAACCGTTTCACTAAATATTTAGTAACTAGAAAGATTATATAGCAATCTGATTTGATTTCTGAATTAATCGTAGGGACTAGGGACTGGGGACTGGGGACTGGGAAGAAGGAATAAAGCTGTACTGAATTTTTTTCAAAAATCAAATATGAGTCCTATAGATACACTTCATACTCCATTTATCTAAAATAGAGTTTAGCAGCTAATAGTATTTTTATATACTATTATAAATATATTTACGTAAACATTTTTTTTGAAGTTGGAGCTATTGCCAATAATTTCAACCCTAGAGAGTAAGAGATATACGAAGCGCAGATATGTAAGAAATTAAAATTTTATGAAGACTATTTGTTAATTGAAGATGTGATGAAGACCACTCAGTAAATATTGCAGGTTCTAAGTCTATGTGATTTTATGGAGATAAGAAATACATCACGCAAGTTTCGCTTTCACTGACAGTATTTTAAATAGATTACTGATAGTAAAGGTCAAGCAATCAATTTCTCTGTTCCAGGTTATTATTAGGACTCTCAAACACTCATGATTAATTTTAAATCTAAATTACTAAACGCTACTTTAGCTGCTAGTTTTGCAATCCCCTTGGCTACTGCTGGGGTGTTTACATCTGCTGGTTCGGCTCAAGCTGTAACCTTGAACGGAAGTATTGGTCTTACTGGTACATCTCTCGTTCCTAATGATGGAGTCAATCCAGCTACTACTAGTATTAAATTTGTCGATATTGATGGTATTGATACTGATGGTGATTTTACAGCTTTCTTACCAAGCTTATCAGGCACAGGTATTACCATTAACACTCTAAATTTAACCAAGATAGCTAATATATCAAGCACAACAGCTACATATTCTACAGGTGTTTACACCCCGTTCATTAATTTCGGTTCGCGAACCTTGGGTAGTACTACTGCGCTTCTTACCTTTGATCTAGATGATTCTGTAGTTACCAGAACTCGGAAATCGGCTACCAACATTAATGACGTAATATTGGATGGGATTACGGGGAAATTTAATTTCAATGGAAAAACTATTGGGGTTGGCAATTTGGGTGCTTCTCTTAATGGAAAAACAAGCGAGTACCACTTAACTCTCGAAGCAGTTAGCGTTCCTGAACCAACCACAATGCTAGGTTTAGGTTTAGTTGGTGCTGGCATGGTTATGTCTCGCCGCCGCAAAAGTGCCATTCAATAGTCCTATCCTAAATATAAAAAAGTTACTTTTAATTGCTAAAAGTAACTCTAATTAATCTATTTCGATCTGGCTGGAATGCAAAATTCTCCCAACCAGGTCGAATTTTTTATACTACCAGATAAATCTATATGAATGGTGAATTTTCTTATCCTTATACCAATTCAATTAATGATTGCAACACATTCTTGGGTAAAGACGCGATTCATCGCATCTCTACAAATGGTCTATTTGTCGCATTCTTTTTTCAAATTGGTATTAGATAGACTTAAACAGACTGCAAAGATTGTTTCGCTTCGCTTGCGATCGCATCTACTTCATCATTAGCCAAAGTTTCTAATATAGATTTGGCTTCTGGATTACCCAAACGAGCTAAGGCTTGTACAAGTCTGTAACGAATTTGCCAATCTGGGTTGGTAGCATAAGGAGCCAAGAGAGGAATTGCTTGTACATCTCCCAAGTCACCCAAAGAACTAATAGCAGCAGTTTGGACTAATTCATTTTCTGATGAAAGTGCCTCTTTGAGTAGTTCAAAGGCTCGTGGATCGCCCAACTCTCCTAATGTAGCAATAATACTGAATTGTATTAGCCATTCCTCGGTTGTGTGATAAAGCTGCTGTAAATCTTCAAAAGCTTCACTTAACTTCAGAGCGCCTAAACAGTCTGCTGCTGCTGCTTGTACATCTACTTCGGAGTCATGAAGCAAGCGATCGCGCAAGATATCCAAGGATAACTGTAAATCTTGGGTTCCAAGTGTATCCATTTGACTCACTGCTGAGTAACGAACACGGGAATTGCGATCGCCAATAGCACTTTGAATTAATTCAAAGCCAACCGCAGGTTCCAATTCGCGGATTTGATTTACAGCACGTAAGCGATCGCCTAAATCCTCAGAACTGAGCAATTGCTTGACAGACTCCGGAGTAATACTCATTTAGTTATCCTTGATTTTCAAATGTATAAAAAAGACAGACGCGATTAATCGCGTCTCTATTGTTGACTAATCTTGACTAGCAGCCATAGCTCGAATAACATCACCACGAGTCAGGATACCAATTACTTGGCCTGTACTATCAAGTACTGGCAAGCGGTGAACGCTGCGATCGTGCATGATTGTAGCTGCTTCTTTTAAAGTTTTATCAGGGGAAATAGCGATCGGGTTTTTACTCATCACCTCCCCGACGGTTTGCCCTAAAGCCTTATGCAAATCACGGTCATACGTAGCAGGATTTTTTAAATAGATAACACTATCAAGAAACATAATGTACGCAGGTGGAGTAACACCAGTTTCTTGCCACATCAAATCAGTTTCCGAGATAATGCCTACCAATTTACCGAGATCGTCCACAACAGGTAGTCCGCTGATATGGCGTTCTGCGAGAATTTGGATAGCTTCCTTGAGTGGAGTTTCCTCCCGGACAACAATAGGATCGCGGCTCATCACATCGGCAACGGTTTTAGGCATTTATTTGCTGACACCTTAAATCAAAGTCCCTGCGCCTATTGTAGAAAATTGCGGGACTCAACCTGATGCAATTAATAGATTGTTACGGGATTGGTCATTTGTCATTGGGCATTGGGCGTTAGGAGTGCTGTTAACGGAAAGCTAAGGTTTAGCCCGTGCTGAGTTAAGAGTTAAGAGTTAGGAGTTAGGAGTTTTGTTTATCTCCTTGTCCCCTCATCTCCCTCATCCCCCGCTCCTCTGCCCCCTGCTCCCCTGCCCCTCTGCTTCTTTCCTAGCCCCCACTTCCTTTTAATGCAGCAATAATTTGAGTATTTGCTTTCGGAAAAGTAAAATGCTCTAGTTCTTCCAAATTTACCCAGCGAATTTCATCGGATTCCAAAGGTTGGGGGATACCTGTAAGATGGCGGCAGTGATGTACTGTGAGGGTAACGCGCAAGTTTGTATAACTGTGGTCAATAGTAATCAGATGCTCTCCCACTTCAATTACTATTCCCAGTTCTTCGGAAATTTCCCGTTGAATACATTCTTGGATGGTTTCACCAGGCTCTATTTTACCACCAGGAAATTCCCACAAACCACCCATCGCTCCTTCTGGACGACGGCGGTCAATCAAAATTTGCTTTTGGTCATTCCAAATTACTGCAACACCAATGATTTTATGGGGTGGGAAAGAACTGGTTTCACTCATAATTGAATGGCAAGTAGAGAGTAGAGAAAGAATTCCTGAATTTTGATTCTTGACTAATAACAAAACTCGGCAGACTACTTGTAACTCTGCCGAGTTTAGATTTATGGCGTTGCATAAATGCGGGATGAATCATGGAAACACGGGTATTTCTCTATACTT
>NZ_JAVRCD010000072.1:0-38327 GCF_034530895.1 Nostoc sp. DedQUE08 | reverse complement strand
CCCAGTCCCTAGTCCCTACGATTAATTCAGAAATCAAATCAGATTGCTATAGATACGATTGATACGATTAATGAAATCGATCGAATATTCAAATTCCTGTACTATGATTTCATAAAGAACAGTTAAAAACTCAAATTCTCTAATTCCTGCCATAAAACTTTACAAGTATTTTAATAATTATAAAAATTGATTCCCGATCGCAATTTTGGCTATAAATTTTCTTTTCTATAGCCAAAATTTCGTTAGATGTCTGGTGGGCGATCGCTCTTGAAGCGGACATAATAAAAAACCGCGTCCTATTTGGGGCAAGAAGACACGGTTCAATCGAAATATTTAGTTATAATATTACAAAAATCAAAGTAGAATTTGATTTATACCAAAGTAATCGATTTACTGGGATTTGTTTCCTGGTTCATTAACTTTCTCTGTTGTGGGAAGAATTTGGCGATCGTAACTTGTCTTTTCTTGGGTCAGAGCGATCGCACCAAAGAAAATCGCACTACCTACAGCCAAGGCTACCATCGGACGCTTGAGTAGGATAAAATCTCTGAGAATCCTCGCTAAAGGTCGGCTTTGGCGACGTAGCGATGAAGACATCATCAATTGTCTCCAAGTAAACGGATCGCGGACATAATGACCACTTTGGCAAACTACTAGCCTTTCCTGGCAATAGGGACAGCAAAACAAACCCATGCGTGTTTTAACTGGTTTTGGCGTGGCATTTCTTTGGCAAATTGGGCAAGTAACATAATGATTATCAAAAGTGTGTATATTCATTTACCTCATCCGCCTAGTCCATTTACTCGCTCTATAACAATAGCTATATTGAATTGGGGTCAATGTCCGATCTGACATCAGGCATCAATCATACATACATTCTATTACTACCAAGGATGGCTCAATAGTCGCAACACGAGTATAGCTAGATTTAAACAAGGATGACTCATGGTTCATGTTTACGGATGTGTCCACCCAGTCGAAAAAACTTTGTTGTCTCTAGAAAAAATAGTGTTGGCGCTCGCTCGCACCCCATTAGCCACAGCTACGCCCAATTTAGGCATTGCTGACCCCTAAGTAATAATTGTCTCTCATTTAACCATTCTCCCCACACAAATTTTGCACAATGACATTTTTAGCTAAAGCTTTGTAAGTTAAGCAAATAAAGTCTACTTGTCCGGTTGCTAAATAATGGCTCACAATGATAAGTAACAGATAAAAATTTAAATTTTTTCTTACATTTACCCCGCCTCTCAATGACTCTCTTGCCTCCCACTCAACTGAGGAAGGTAACGGAACAACCTGCCTTTCCTACACCTTCCGCTCGTTTAGCTCACCTAATTAATCGTTTTCAACCATCCCCAGAAACAGTTGTGCTGTTTTTAGCCATGCTCATTGGCGGTGGTACTGGTATGGGTGTAGTCACCTTTCACTATTTAATCCAGTTGGTTCACCAGCTGATGCTGGAAAATTTAATGGGTCAAATTGGCGGCTGGGGTGCATGGACTTTAGCCTGCGTTCCCACCCTTGGCGGATTAATTGTTGGCTTGATGCGTTGGCGCACTCAAGACTTTGGCCCTGGACTTTCATCTCTCATCGCCGCCTCTCAGGGAACAGAGATTAAGCGACCACTAAGACCAGTTAGCAAAATGCTGGCCGCATCTGTTACTTTAGGGAGCGGTGCTTCTTTGGGGCCAGAAGGGCCGAGTGTCGAAATTGGCGCAAATTTTGGGATGTTGTTCTCTGTGATCCTCAATGTATCTCAGGAACGACAACGTTTGCTGTTGGGTGCTGGCGCGGCGGCGGGACTGGCGGCGGGATTTAATGCTCCCATCGCTGGAGTATTTTTTGCTCTAGAGGTGGTGATGGGAGCGACATCTTTCGCTACTTCTGCTGTCAGTGTGGTGCTTTTAGCTGCGGTGGTAGCAGCATTAATTGCCCAAATCGGTTTGGGGGCCCAACCTGCTTTTGATTTACCTGTTTACCAAGTTCGCAGTCCTTTGGAATTACCTCTTTACCTTGGCTTAGGTTTAGGGGCCAGCCTCGTTTCTCTGGCTTATACTCAATCAATTCGGGGAGCAAAAGCTTGCTTTGCTGGCAAAGTTCCAGGTTTTGATTTTTTGGGACGAATTCCTCAGCCGATTCATCCAATTATTGGCGGTGCAATTATTGGCGCTGTTGCTTTGCAGTTCCCGCAAATTCTGGGTGTCGGTTATGAAACTGTAGAAGCAATGCTTCAAGATGTGGAGTTTCCACTCTACTTATTGGTGGTGTTGTTGGTGGTGAAGTTATTGATGACTGCAATTAGTGCAGGTAGTGGTTTCATTGGTGGTTTGTTTGCACCAGCAATGTTTTTAGGTGCTTCTTTTGGGTCGGCTTACGCCAAAATATTGGCTGTAGCATTCCCGACAATTTGCGATCAAATGGCGGCTCCCCCAGCTTACGCAATGGTGGGAATGGCAGCAGTATTAGCTGCTAGTGTGAGAGCGCCGTTAACGGCTATTTTAATGCTGTTTGAATTAACCCGCGACTATCGGATTGTTTTACCGTTGATGGCAGCTGTGGGTTTAAGTGTTTGGCTAGTAGAAAGGATTAAACCAACTTTTAACTCTAACTCTAATCTACAACAAATTGGTCTTTCGGAATTGAAAGATGAACAATCGGAAATTGTGCAGCAAATTTTGGTAGAAGATGCCATGTATCCCTGTCCCAAAAAGTTACCTGCAACTTTGGGAGTATTAGATGCTGCTGTGGAAATGACCCGCGATCGCGTTCGTAGTGCTTTAGTATTCGATCAAGCAGAGCAATTAGTTGGTATACTTTCTTTGGAAGATATTAACCGTGCCCTTGCTATTTGGCAAACATACCCAAATTCTTTAACCGAAATTCCCGATAATTTATCCAGTCAAACCCTCATAGACATTTGTACTACTGAAATTCTCTATGCATGGCAAGATGAACTTTTATCTGAGGCTTTAGACCGGATGAGTCTTCGAGGTTTACATCAATTACCAGTGGTAGCACGAGACAAACCCGATCGCATTTTGGGTTTATTAGAAAAAGAGCAAATTGCCTTAACCTGTAATTTAGCAGTCACGCGCAAGGCACTTCGCCACTATTTACCAGTCTTACCTACTACAGATATAGTCATTAGTCATTAGTCATTGGTCATTGGTCATTAGTCATTAATCATTGGTCATTAGTCATTAGTCATTGGTCATTATTTTTCACAAAGGACAAATGACACTTGACTAATGACTGTTTATAGTCATTGTTTTTCACAAAGGACAAAGGACAAATGACAAATGACAACAAAGAATTGACTAATGACCATTTATTAAGCCGTGGCTTCTATGGCTTCATCATCTTCACGATCTTCTGGATCTACTTGTCTCAGACGAATGTGCTTTTTGCCTAAAGTGATCGCAAACTCATCTCCTGGTTTAAGATTCATCTGTTTTGTATAAGCTGAACCTATCAGTAAGTTACCATTCGATTGCACACTAATTCTATAGCTAGCACTACGTCCACCACGCCCATTAGCACTGGGTGTACTGTCTAACTGAATGCCTTCAGCATCAATTAGGGCATTTAAGAACTTCATCATATTGACGCGCTCTATACCATTTTTGGTAACGGTATAGTAGCCGCACTTCTTAGCTTTGTCTTCTTTGCTCTCGTTCTCTAGCTCTTTGACTTTTTTGAGCAGTTCTTCGCCGAGTAAGGGTTCAATTTTTTTCTGTTTAGGCATCAACTTAGGTCGAAAATGAATGTTTGAAGTGTTTGAATCGATTTTATTTTAGCTGAGGTTGAGCTAACAGGAACATAATCCTTTAGTTTTTATCTCAACCTAGCCAAGTATATTACACTCAGATGCACAATTGTTATGCCATTACCAATATTGGCAAGACAATCTATTTTAGAAAATCCTGGCAATGCTGATAACTATATATCTATATATATAGTTTGTGAATTCCTGCTAGACTATATAAGTTTTAAGTTTTCTAAACTAACCTCAAGAGGTTTTCTATTTCTTAAGGATGAGAACTGAGTCACAGAATGATAAGCAAAACTGATCCTTAGTGATTGGTCAATGGTAATTAGTCATTGGTTATTTAGAAACGACAAACTAAAGAAGTCTCAGAGTCGGAAGCCGACCATCAGAATTTCTTTTCAGGGAGATGCAGTGCCAACAAAGACAAAAGACAAACAACAAAACTTGCCAAAATGAAATTAACTACCAGAGGACACTATAGTGTAAAGGCGTTGCTAGATTTGAGTTTACAGCCAAGATATGGGCCTGCATCTGTAAGAGCGATCGCAAAACGCCAAGATATCCCAGCTCCTTACCTCGAAAAACTACTAATAGAAATGCGTCGTGCATCAATAGTTAAATCAATTCGTGGTAGCATCGGCGGATATCAATTGGCAAGAGAGCCTGCACAAATATCTATAGGAGAAATTTTAGAAGCTGTTGGCGAGACTAGCCATTTACCTCATCACACCCCAGCACCAACACAAGCTGAAGATTGGGTAACGTTTAGCCTTTGGCAGAGACTCAACCAAAAACTCAAAGAAGCTTTATACAGTATTACTCTGGCAGACCTTTATTACGATGCTCGCAGTCGGCAAGCTTCCCTTGGAGAAGAAGCTAGTTTTGTGGTTTAGTCAAGAGTCAATAGTCAAAATATTGACCCTTGACTTTTAACCCAAGACTTGTGACTTATGACTAATAATATCTATATCTTAATAATTGCGGCATTTTTAGATTATTTAATTGGCGACCCTTGGGATTGGCCTCATCCAGTACAAGTTATGGGGTGGGTAATTTCTCGCCTGACCAAGTTTTTTCTCCACTTATGTCAAAATTCTCTAACACAACGCCTAGCTGGAATTGCACTAGCTATTATTTTAATAATTGGTAGCGGTCTTGTAGGCTTTTTGATGATTCAAATTGCCAGATGGGTTCATCCACTCTTAGGAATTGCAATAAATACAATTCTTTTGGCTAGTTGTTTTGCTGGCAAAAGTTTGCGAGTAGCAGCGGAGGCTGTTTTACAACCTTTAACAGTCGGAGATTTAGAGAAGGCTCGTAAGATTTTAAGTAATTACGTTGGTCGAGATACTCAAAACCTCTCACAAGCAGAAATTTACCGAGCCGTTTTAGAAACTGTTGCAGAAAATGCCACCGATGGGGTGATGGCTCCGCTTTTTTATGCAATTATTGGTGTCTTTATACCAATTGTGGGGCCAACTCCCTTAGCTTTAGCATATAAAGCCAGCAGTACCCTTGATTCAATGGTGGGCTATCGGGAAGCACCCTATACTTATTTAGGATGGTTCTGTGCGCGCTTAGAAGATTATTTGACTTGGCTACCTTGTCGGTTAACAGTCGTGACTCTGGCACTGCTATCGGGTAAACCGATGCATATTTGGCAAATTTGCCGTCGCGATGCAATTAACGATCCTAGTCCCAATTCTGGCTGGAGTGAATGCGCCTATGCGGCATTTTTAGGTGTACAGATGGGGGGTACAAATTGGTATCGGGGGGTAGCTAAGTACAAACCACTGCTAGGAGATGCTCTTTATGCCATTACTGCAACTTCTATTCAGAATGCTTTACAGCTGACTCGATATTGTTATTTGCTATGGTTAGGGGTAGCGATCGCAATATTCTTAATGCTCCCAAATAGGTAATGATAAATATAAGTTAGGAGTTAGGAGTTAGGAGTTAAGAATAAAAATTCCTAGCTCTTAACTTATCACTCCTAACTGATGACTCGCTATGTCTGCCAAAGTAGTTGAAATTCTCTCATCCGAAGAAATCCGTCGTACCTTAACTCGCCTTGCCTCTCAAATTGTCGAAAGGACGCGTGATTTGTCTCAACTGGTGCTTCTTGGTATTTATACCAGGGGTGCGTTATTAGCCGAATTATTGGCGCGTCAGATTGAGACGCTCGAAGGTGTAGCAGTGTCAGTCGGTGCTTTGGACATTACATTTTATCGAGATGACCTTGACAAAATTGGATTGCGGACTCCAACGAAAAGCGAAATTCCTTTTGATCTTACGGGGAAAACGGTTGTACTCGTGGATGATGTGATTTTCAAAGGACGGACGATTCGCGCGGCTCTGAACGCAGTCAACGATTACGGCAGGCCAGAGGTGATTCGTTTAGCGGTGTTAGTAGACAGAGGCCATCGAGAATTACCAATTCACCCAGATTTTATTGGCAAGAAGTTGCCTACAGCTAAAGAAGAAATTGTCAAAGTTTACTTACAAAATTGTGATGGACGAGATGCAGTAGAGTTGATTGCAGATTAGGCTATGGAGGGCAGGGGGCAGAGGAGCAGGGGAGCAGGGGAGCAGAGGGGCAGAGGGGCAGGGGCAGGAAGTACAACTTTTTGTGTCTGATGCATGAATCCTGCATTTTGTCCCTCATGTACTTGAAAAATAATCTCAGTAATCAAACGGACATGAGATTACGGGTAAGGGTAAGGGTAACTGTGAAAAGAAGTCTGTAGAACCTCGTTAAAAAATAAAGATTGTTTGGCTGTGTTGTCAGCAAACTACAACTCCTAATGAGAAAATAAGATATTCCAACCAAGCGATCGCCATAAAATTGTTGACAAACCTGTTAATCAGACCCAATTTTTTTGAATTTAAAGCAAACAAAAGCATTATGGAACATAACCTAGAACATTAGTGCCTTAAAATACTCCTGAAAGCCAGTCCTTGTTTTATAAGTTTTATGTAGAATTTGGTGGTGAGGTTATTTACTTGATTCTCACTTGCAGCAATCCAGGTTTCATTTATGAGTCAGTCTTTTTCTCAAAACCAAGCAAGACGAAATCACCAACAGAGACTCTGGCAACAAAAATGGAGTTTAAAGACTAAAGCAATAGTTTGGGCACTAAGTATCAGCGTCCTTCCTGTAGTTGCAATTGGAACAGCTACTTACAACTATGGCATTAATTTAATTAACACACAAACTCCGCAAGTAAGACTTGAGAGTAGAGAAAGTTCAATAGAAACTGAACTTGCTCTACAAAGACAATTGTCACTCTTGTTAACTGGTATGGGAGTGACAGCAATTTTAGCAGGTGCGATCGCTGTTTTTGTGGCGAATCGAGTTATGAGTCGAATCAGCAACGTTGCTGCAATCTCTAATAAGATTAAAAAGAGGCTACGTCCAGACAGTGAGTTTACTCAAGTCTTTATCGCTAGCCAAGATGAATTAGTGATGTTAGAGAAAAACATCACCTCATTCACAGACCTGCTTTCGGTTTTGGTAGAGGAGAAAGAAGCCGAAGCCGATTATTCCCAAATATTAATCAAAATTACCCGTTGGGTTCGAGAATCATTCAATGAAGAAGATGTTCTAAAAACTACCTCAGAAGAAATTCGTAAAGCTTTAAGCATCGATCGCGTCACCATCTTTTGCTTCGACTCGAACTATAATGGAACCTTTATCGCCGAATCAGTAGCACCTGGTTTACCGAAAATATTAGGGGTTACAGTCTCCGATCCGGGATTTGAGGCAGGGTATATAAAAAAATACCACAATGGTAGCATCCATGCTATTGATAATATCCATCAAGCCGATCTCAGTGATGCTGATATTGAGTTGCTGGAGCAATTTGCTGTCAAATCTAATTTAGTCGCACCTATTCTCAAAGGCAAACAGCTATTCGGTTTATTGATTGCACATCAATGTTCTAGAATTCGCTTTTGGCAACAATCTGAGATTGATTTGTTCTCTCAAATAGCCATGCAAGTAGGATTTGCCCTTGACTACGCCAAGCTTCTACAAAAAGTAGATACCAAAGCAGATAAAGCTCAGGTATTTATCGAAATTACCCGTAACATTCGCCAATCGCTCAACGAAGAGGATGTCCTCAAAACGACGGTCGAAGAGGTTCGCAAAGCTCTGAGTACTGACCGAGTACTGGTTTATAGCTTTGATGCTAATTGGTCTGGAATTATAATTGCCGAATCAGTGGTTCCAGGTTATCCCAAAGTTTTGCGGTCTGAAATCCAAGACATCTGTTTCAGTCAGGGTTATGTAGAAAAGTATCAATCTGGTCGCGTTGTAGCCACAAACAACATTTACCAAGCCGATTTGGCTGATTGCCATATTAACTTACTCGAATCCTTTGCTGTCAAAGCAAATTTGGTCGCTCCTATTCTCAAAGATGCACAGCTATTTGGCTTATTAATTGCACATCAATGCTCCAGACCCCGTGATTGGCAACAATCTGAGATTGATTTATTTGCTCAGATAGCGATGCAAGTCGGGTTTGCTCTCGACCATGCAAGACTCCTGCAACGAATCGAGGCTGAGGGTGTGCAAAGTCAGTTGTTAGCAGATACTATCGGCAGTATTCGCCAATCACTCAACGAAGAGGATGTCCTCAAAACCACTGTGGAAGAGGTTCGCAAAACTCTGAGTACTGACCGAGTCATGGTTTATAGCTTTGATACTAATTGGTCTGGAACAGTGATTGCTGAATCAGTTGTTCTCACCTACCCAAAAGTTTTACGAGCTGAAATCCAAGACCCATGTTTCGGTCAAGGCTATGTAGAAGAGTATCGCTCTGGTCGCGTTCTGGCAATCAACAACATTTATGAAGCCGGTTTGGCTGACTGCCATATTAACTTACTCGAATCCTTTGCTGTCAAAGCAAATCTGGTCGCCCCCATTCTCAAAGATAAAGAGCTATTTGGCTTGTTAATTGCACATCAATGCTCCAAACCCCGCGATTGGCAACAAACTGAGATTGATTTATTTGGTCAGATAGCAATCCAGGTAGGGTTTGCTCTCGACCATGCAAGACTTTTGCAAAGAATCGAAGCAGAAAGGATGCGAAGTCAGTTACTAGTGGATATTATCCGCAGCATTCGCCAATCCCTCAAGGAAGAGGATATCATCAAAACTACTGTGGAAGAGGTTCGCAAAGCTCTGAGTACTGACCGAGTGTTGGTTTATAGCTTTTACGCTAATTGGTTCGGAATTATTATTGCTGAATCAGTGGTTCCAGGTTATCCCAAAGTTTTGCGGTCTAAAATTCACGACCCTTGTTTTACTGAAGGTTATGTAGAAAAGTACCAATCTGGTCGCGTTGTCGCAATCAACAACATTTATGAGTCTAGTTTGGCTGATTGTCACATTAAACTGCTCGAATCTTTTGGTGTGAAAGCAAATTTAGTAGCACCAATTATTAAAGATGAGCAGCTATTTGGCTTGTTAATTGCACATCAGTGTTCTGAACCCCGTGATTGGCAACAATCTGAGATTGATTTATTTGCCCAGATAGCGATGCAAGTAGGATTTACTCTCGATCATGCTAGGCTCCTACAAGCGTATCAAACTGCTGAAGCTAACTGTGAGGAATAGTAGGGGCGCGCAGCTAACTGTGCGCCCTTAATTGATATATGTATTTTTACGTTACGCTTAGTGTAACTTTTGACGAAGCTGCGAGGGCGATCGCTAATGGTAAAATTCGATGTTCCTGAATTTGAATCCTGGCGTGGAGTGTTTCTGCTGTATCATCCGGCAGTACTGGTACTGCGGCTTGCATTAATATTGGGCCGCTATCCATTTCTAAGCAAGCTATATGCACTGTACAACCAGTAATTTTTACCCCAGATGCCAAAGCTTGTTCTACAGCATGAATTCCTTTGAAACTAGGTAACAAACTCGGATGGATATTGATAATCCTCTCAGGAAAGGCATCAATGAAAACTGACGTTAATAGTCGCATCCACCCTGCCAAAATCACCCATTCTACATCGTAGTGCCGCAATGTCTGCACAATCTTTTCGTCAAACTCTTCTCGGTTTTGATAGTTGCGATGATTTAATAAAACAGTTTCTACACCTCTATTAGCTGCTCTGACGGCTGCTTTTGCCGACGGGTTATTGTAAATTAAAACTTTAATTTGGGCATTTAGCCGCCCATCTTCGATAGCTTGGGCAACTACGTCAAAATTGCTGCCATTCCCAGAAGCCATAATTCCCAATTTTAAAGGGGCGAATTGTTGGCAATCATTGCTAATGTTGGGAGAAATTAAGCTCAGGGTAGAATCAAGGCAAAGAGTCATAACAGCTAGAAAGGTTAATTATAGATGCCAAAAATATATACTAAGTCGTGGTTGGATAATGATACAGTAGCCGCGTGGATTTTTCTCGCACCAGCATTAATTTTGCTGGGTGTTTTTATCATTTGGCCGATTGCCTATTTGTTCTACCTCAGTTTCACTGCTGGTAGTTTCACTTTAAAAGGTATTTATTGGATAGGCTTAAAAAACTATTGGCGCTTGCTGCTCGACCCCGACTTCTTGCAAGTGGTGGGTAACACTTTTTATTTTACGATCGCCACTATCATTCCCAGTTTAGTTATCTCCTTGGGGTTAGCAGTACTATTAAACCGTTCCATTCCCTTGCGGGGCATCCTGCGGAGTGCCTATTTTCTACCTTCAATTATCTCACTTGTGGCAGCAGGTTTGGGGTTTCGCTGGCTGTTTCAGACATCAGGCCCAGTTAACGGACTTTTAGATTTTTTTGGCATTTCAGAAATATCCTGGCTAGGAGACACATTTTGGGCAATGCCAGTAATTATTTTAATGAGTATTTGGAAACAACTGGGTTTCAATATGGTAGTTTTTTTAGCAGGGTTGCAAGCAATTCCTCCCAGTCGTTATGAAGCAGCAGACTTAGATGGAGCAAATGCTTGGCAACAATTTTGGTATATTACTCTGCCCGGATTGCGCCCGACTGTGATATTTGCAGTCATTACTACCGCAATTTTTACATTGCGGAGTTTTGAGCAAGTTTTTGTGATGACTGGCGGTGGGCCACTAAATTCAACTAATTTGCTGGTTTACTACATTTACCAAGAGGCTTTTGGTCAATTTGATTTTGGTTATGCAGCAGCAGGAGCGACTGTATTATTAGCAGTGACGCTGGTACTAGTTTATTTGCAACTGCAAACTTGGGGAGAGGAGTAGAGGAGGCAGGAGGCAGGGGGCAGAAGGCAGGAGGAGGAGCAGGGAGGATTTTGGAAGTTGCTAAGAGGGTGTTTATAAATAAAAAATAAAGAGGATCGCAGTCATTTCGTAGGACAGGTATTTTAAAAAAGACAGTCGTCATATTTGAATCGGATGCCATGAGTCGAAAACCTTATCCCACAGACATTTCCGATACCGAATGGGATTTGATTAAATCAATGATTCCAGCAGAACGTAAGCGCAAACGTGGAAAAAAGCGTGAAATCGAGATGCGGGAAGTGGTAAATGCGATTTTTTACATCTTGCGCGCTGGCTGCTCATGGCGAATGATGCCTCACGATTTACCAGCATGGCAAACTGTATACTCATATTTTCAACGTTGGCAGCGCAAAGGTATATGGCAAAAAATTCATTCAGTTCTGCGATCGCAACTCAGGCAACTCGAAGGACGAGATGTAGAACCATCCGCAGGAATTATAGACTCACAAACAGTGAAAACAACTGAGAAAGGAGGGGTCAACGGCTATGATGCCGGAAAAAAGATTAATGGTCGCAAACGCCATATCCTTGTTGATACGATGGGTTTAATTTTGATAGTTGTTGTACATACAGCTTCAATTCAAGACCGTGACGGAGCAAAACTGGTACTAGATAAAATTCAATACTCATTCCCCAAGCTGCATTTAATTTGGGCAGATGCTGGATATGCTGGAAAACTAGTTGATTGGGTCAGGTATTTTATTGGCTATGCAATTGAGATTGTTAAACGCTCTGATGACACTTCAGGCTTTAAAGTATTACCTCGACGTTGGGTTGTGGAACGTACACTTGCATGGTTAGGTCGCTATCGTCGTCTCAGTAAAGACTACGAATATCATCCCCAAACAAGTGAAACCATGATATACGCCGCTATGACGCATTTAATGTTACGTCGATTAGCCCGTAATCATAGTCGCTCAACCGCTTAAGAATTATTTTATAAACACCCTCTAAGCTCGACTTTATCCAAAATTAAGAACTTGCTTATCTTGATACGGCAAAAACCCTAGCTTTTTGGCAAAAACTTTTTCCATGTCACTGATTATCGGTTAAATCTAAAAAGTAAAACTACCGTCCCACAAAGGTTTCAGTGTCAGGTTTTGGGTTTCGTAAAAATGGATAAAGTCGAGCTAAGATAATACCGCAAATGTGCAATGCCAAAAAATTTAGTGTATTGAAAGTGTATTGAATTAGAAACAGCTAGAGTTTTTACTTTTTATATAAGCTGCGATATTCCCAAGGATTTATAAATTTAGTATCGCTCCAAATGCCGAGCTGTTGCTCCTTAGCCTTAGCTTCGGCTTGTTGAACTAAATCTTTACTAGGACACTTGTTTAAATAAGGGCGATAGACTTTTGCTAAACCTTCTTGCAACAATACCTGTTGCACAAAAGTACCATTTTTTAAACGGACTTCGGCAATTTTGCGTCCATAGCGATCGCTATCGGTGATATTCAAAGTTACGCGATCGCCTCCTTGTTGTACCAGTTGTTGCACCCGTTCTTGGGCTTTTACACCCCAAGTAAATTGATTGCGATCGCTAGTACGTTTACTCTGCTTTTCTTTATTAGTATGAGCTATTTCTGGCGCATCTACACAAGCAAAGCGCACGGTAAGATTTTTGCCATCGGCATCTTTCACTACTAAAGTATCACCATCACTGACTCGTTCAACTGCTTCTCCAGAAGTACCGATAAAGCGATCGCAGCCGATCAAACCCAAAATTATGATAGTTGCGCAAAGCCAAAATCGCACTGCTTTAGTTAATTTCTCCATCCAAAGTTACCAAATTATCTCTGTGGGATGATACTAGCAAAATGAAAAGATATATTTGTTAACTGTTGAGATACTCCCACAGGCAATTCAAAATTCAAAATGATAAGACCCTCTGGCGGCAACGGAATAGAAAATGCGGATTAGTATAAGAATTGTAACCTTCCAATTGTCAGCGGGAATTTCTAATGAACTTCTTGACTCACGTTCTGCATCTAGCTGGTACAGGTGTCTTTGCCTATTACTCTGCTGCTCAAATTCGTGATTCTAAAACCCGTCCCAACATCCTTGCCGGGTTTCAGTTGGCCGAATCTGGCTCTGTGCCATTTTTATCTGCACTTAGCGATCGCGCAGCTGCTGAAGGCGATACATGGCTAGCCGAAAAACTAGCAAAACATGCATCAGATGAAACTAAGCATGGTCAAATTTTTGCCCACGCCTTACAACAGCTGAATAAACAAGTTATAGATTTCAAACGTCAACCCCAAACTACATCTACAAAAAAATCACAACAGCGTAGTCCCTTTTTCGCAGCATTCTATGAAGGCTACACCCAAGAACAGCTAAAACCAGCTGTAATTGACTGGGATGTGTTTATGGCTAGCACATACATTCTGGAGTTAGATGCTAGCAAAGACTTTGCGCGAATGGCAAAAGTATTACCTGATAACGAGCCAACCGCTCGTAACTTGAAGTTAGGAATGCTAAGTATTGCCCAAGACGAAACTGGACATGCTGCTTATCTCTACGAAGCGATGATGCGCCGGATGTCTGCAACTGAAGTGCAAAACCTCGTAGATATGTGGCGAACTCGCAAGGTAAACGCCTTGTTGGCAATGGTTGGCGGTATCCTTCAGCGTAATGGCGAAACGCGATCGCTAGTCCAAGATAGTGCGCCGTCGGAAATCGATTCTGAGTTAGTAGCTACGTAATTATAGATATTTTGAGTATCTAATCATGAACTACCCTTAACTCAAAAAGCGTGGAGAGATTACCTTGTCTGGAAGACTCTACTTGATTGGATAGCTATAGGACTCATATTTGATTTTTGAAAAAAACTCAGTACACCTTTATTCCTTCTTCCCAGTCCCCAGTCCCCAGTCCCCATTACCCCTTATCCCCAGAGGGGGCCCCACCATCCCCAGTCCCTAGTCCCTACGATTAATTCAGAAATCAAATCGGATTGCTATAGTTATCTAATTACAAAATAAGCGATGCCTACGGCGGTAAACTACGCACTTTGATGATTACTGTTACAGTAATCATCAAACATCTGCCTCCAGTTGACTGTGAAAGATAGCAAGTATCTACTGTATTGTCATATTCCCGCAGCTGCTACACTAGTTATGAAAGACCTAAAACAAGTAATAATCAGATAACTAGCGGTATATCCAGCAAATCTGAGTCAGGTGATTCCTACAACAAAACTATGAAAGCTGAAGCAGAAAACCATTTCAGGCTGACTTGTGAAGTAGAAACTACCCTAAAAGTGATTGGCGGACGCTGGAAAGTTTTAATTATTAGAGAATTAATGACTGGTGTCAAACGCTTTGGTGAGTTGCAACGAGCTTTACCTGGAGTTACGCAAAAGATGCTAACCCAGCAACTCAGAGAAATGGAGGAAGATGGAATTATTCATCGAGAAGTTTATCCCCAAATTCCACCCAAGGTAGAATATTCACTGACACCTTTAGGAGAAACTTTGCAACCAATTCTCTATGCTATGCATGAATGGGCTGTGCAACATTTAGCTCGAACAAATCACCATTAATGTTGATTATAGTCAATAAATAATAATTGCTAATTTAACTTGAATATGTAGGGTGGGTTATGGCTTTCGTAACTCACCATTTGAGGTTTTCGGTGCGTTACGCTAATGCGCTAACACACTCGACACATCTACTAATACCAATTCAATTAATGATTGCAACATATCCTTGGGTAAAGACGCGATTTATCGCGTCTCTACAAATGGTCTATTTGTCGCATTCGTTTTTTAAATTGGTAGAATTATTTGCGCTTACTTAACTTAAATAATAATTGCTAATTTTCAATTCGAGTGAGCAGATTTATCTATGAGGTCTTAAATTTTGAATTTTAAGTTTATTCATTGCTTTTTAAATATTCAATCGCTGCCTCTAATTTTGAGGGGTAACTTTCAGCAAACCTTTCAAACCAAAGTCCTTCAGATGAAAGTGGATCTACTTTGGCTAACCATTCTTTTGCTTGCACTTTCAAAGCCTCTAGTTGTTTGGCTTTGAGTTGTTCTTGTTGAATCCTTTCTTGTTCTAGTTCTTGGTGTCTTTTTAATTCAATAGCAGCATCCTCTTGGGCAAAATCAGCCTGAACTTCTGCCAAAAGCTTATCCATGAAAGATGCCGACTTTGGCAATGGTGGAATAAACGATTTGGCTGTGGCTGATTTTGATTGCGGTTGTGGTTGTACTTCTTTGTATTCAGTTTCGAGTTGAGCTAACAGCTTATCAAGGGAATCCATTTTTGCAATTCCTAAAAAATAGTATAGTTAGTCATTAATAGCATTGAGTAGCACTTCCGATAGACTCAAATCTTCCATATCTTCCATAGTAATCGTGTCACAGATATCAAACTTAGCACCAGCACTTTGGAGTTCATCATCTAAGACTTTGAGAAAGCGGGTAGCTTGTTGATCTGTGCCAACTTGAATAAAAGAAATAGCTAATTCTTCATCTCGATCGATGCGACGAGAAGCTTCAATAATCACCCTCATGACTGCTTTGCGATCGTCTGGTTCACCATCAGTAACTACTAAAATTGTTTCACCATTTGGCTTGGTTTGACCGGCTGCTTTGCGTTGAAGGTAATCATCCGTTGCATGTTTTAACACACTTGCTAAGTCAGTTGTACCAGAGGGATCGTTCTCTCGAAAAATTTGTGATACCTTGCTGGATGTGACATTTTCGTATCGCTTGAATTTGCCAGAAAATACATAGATAGTAATTCCATCTGGGTCAAATTGCTCACATTTACTAGCTAAAGCTAAAGTTGATTCTTGGGCTGCAACCCATCTAGTTCTACCACCCTTTTGATCTTGGGTTGCCATACTACCGCTTTTGTCAATGATCAAGGTATAATCACGATTTTCTAGCATTATTCAATTCTCCAATTAAAAATTAATAGTTACTGGATACATTAGTCAGTTATGGCGTTCGTCAATACATCTACAAGACTCATTTCTTCTAAGTCGTCTAAAGTGACGGTATCGCAAATATCAAATTTAGCGCCAACACTTTGTAACTGGTCATCCAAGGCTTTGAGGAATTTAGTTGCTTGGGCATCTGAACCTACTTGAATAATCGAAATTGCTAATTCTTCATCACGTTCCATTTGGCGAGTAGCATGAATGATGACTTCAAACACAGCTTTGCGATCGTCTGGTTCGCCATCGGTGATAACTAAAATTGTCTCTCCATTTGGCTTGGTTTTACCAGCTGCTTTGCGTTGAAAGTAGTTATTGAGGGCATCCTGGAGTACACCAGCTAAATTTGTTGTGCCAGCAGGGTCATTTTCGAGAAATATCTGGGCGACTTTGGCTGAGGTGACATCATCGTAGCGTTTAAATCTACCAGAAAACACGTAAACGGTGATACCATCGGGGTCAAACTGTTCGGCCTTTCTGGCCAAAGCAAGAGTAGACTCTTGAGCGATTTCCCATCTACTTCTACCACCCACTTGGTCGGGTGTAGACATACTACCGCTTTTATCAATGATTAAGGTATAGTCGCGATCGCTCATCATAATCTTCCTTTGATTGTTACCCTGTGGTTCTAGTCTAATCTACGAATTTGACGATACCGCAAGCATTTTAAGGTTTTGTATCAATTGTGCTACTCACAAAAGCCACGCCATTGCTTATGCCAGTTGCGTAAGTCCTGAAGTTGATTGTGACCTGGTTCAACAGGGACATTTTTGAAAAGGTCGAGTCCGATCGCGATCGCATCCTTCCTTATAATGTGGTTGAATTAATCCGGCGTTCTCGGTTGGGTGCATTGCGAATCCCCGTAGCTGAAGGTGGTAGTGGTAGCACCGCACGCGAACTATTCGAGGTCGTGATTCGGCTGGGAGATGCCGATCCAAACGTCGCTCACATTGTACGGAATCATTTCTCTGTGACAGAGCGAATTTTGCGTTCTGAGCGCACTCAAAGGAATCAGCGATGGCTGAAAGCCGTCGTCGATGGCGCGATTATTGGACTTGCTACGACCGAATTAGAAGTCAAGCGATCTGGTGGTGGTCAAGTCGCGAATACAAAATTAACACCGGATGGCGACGGCTATCGGCTGAATGGAACCAAGTATTACAGCACTGGCAGCCTTTATGCAGACTTGATTTTCGTGCGTGTGCTAGTACCCGATGGCACTAAAGCGTTTATCCTCATTCCCACCAACCGCGAGGGGATTGACCTTGTGGATGACTGGGATGGCTTCGGACAAAGACTTACAGGTACAGGAACAACTACATTCACTAATGTACGTGTAGAGGCAGATGAAGTAATTTTTGAGACAGACACAGACAAAGACAACCTGCCATATAACATCGTTCCGCAACTATTCCTGACAGCAATCAACGCCGGCATTATTCGCAGCGTTCTGCGCGATGCTACAGCCCTCGTCCGTACCAGACCCCGGACTTTCTACCATGTTGTAAGCGAGCAGGCAACAGAAGATCCAATTATACAGCAAACTGTTGGACAGATTGCCGCTAATGCCTTTGCTGCCGAAGCGATCGTTTTAGCGGCAGCTGATGGTCTCGATCGCCTCCCTGCTGCCCAAGCTCAGGGTGAAGAGGCAGAAACGGCTGTGGCACTGGCAACTTCTTTGAGTGCAGCCAAAGCCAAATTGATTGTTGATGATTTGGCTCTACGTTCGGCCACCTTGCTGTTTGAAGTGGGTGGGGCTTCCACAACTAAAAAAAGCTCCAACTTCGATCGTCATTGGCGCAACGCCCGTACCTTATCCTCACACAACCCAAATCATTTTAAGGCTCGTGCGATCGGCGACTACGAGATTAACGGTACACCATTGCCGCAACGAGGATTTTTCTAATTTTGTTCAGACCCCTGACTTCTAACATCCGGGAAACGACTTTATAGACATCTTGCAAAAGCAACTTTTGCAAGAAGTTGGGAAAAGGTTAAAGAGACCTCTTGCAAAAGTAATTTTTGCTCATAGGCGGGAAAAGGGGAAAGGTTAAAGGGACTCATGTTTTTATTGTTCCTTTCCCCTTGCCCCTTATCCCCAGAGGGGACCCCACCTTCCCCCTTACCCTTTTACCGACAAATGCCAAGAAGTCTAAGGTAAAGGGGAAATTCCATCGCTTTTCCCTTTACCCCCGTCCCTTATCCCCAGAGGGAACCCCACCTTCCTCACAAATGCCAAGAAGTCTTATGAGTATGTATCAGAAATCGAGGATATTGCAGCCAACCGAAACCGTTGAGAGTAACTATGAGTACAATTAACACTTAGCAACTAATGGTTTAATTAAATTAAAAGAAAACGAGTTTGTTTTCTCACTACTTGAGTGTAGATTCACCTAAAAATACCTGCACTAAATTCTCATAGTCAAAGATAAAGAAATATTGATTAGATTTGAACAGTTCATCAAAAGGTGGTATCTTCTCTCTTAATACTACGGTAAGTCAATCGATTTAACGTATTTTACTCGTTATCGTCATAGATATGGCTGCTTAAACTCCTAAAAATTGATATCAAGGAGTCAATTGTGGTGAATTCTTTAAAAGAACATTGCTTACAGTACAAACAAAAATGTTCTGCCAGTAGAATCTTTGCGATCGCAACGTTTTTTCTTGGTTTGATAGTTTCTGGTTGCAGTCAACAAAAAGCTATCAATGTCGTAGCTAACTCAGATTCTTCTTCAAAAACTCTCACTACTAAAACTACAGAGAAAAACAATGTGATTCGCTTGGGCTACCAAAAAGGAGGGATTATTCCCATTGCACGACAGCGGGGTGAGTTAGAGCGTCAGTTAGTAGCCCAAAATATTAAAGTTGAATGGAGTGGGCCATTTGACCGTTGCGCTACGCTTTTAAGTTCTCTCAATGGTAATCGGGCAGATATTGGTGGATGTGGTGATATTCCTTCCATCTCTGGAATTGCTGCCAGACAACCTCTTTGTATTGGCTCTGTACAGCGTCCTAGTCCAGATTCTTTGAGTAGTGCTATCTTAGTTCGTGGCGATTCTCCCATTCAAAAACCGACTGATTTAGTCGGTAAAAAAGTTGCAGTTAATCAAGGTGGCGCGGGCGAATATCTGTTATTAAAAGTTTTGGAAAAAGAAAATATTCCTTCATATAAAGTTCAGCGAGTTTATCTATCACCAAATGACGCTGCACCTGCTCTATATCAAAATTCTGTTGATGCGTGGGCAGTTTGGGAACCTTATATTTCCATTGCCCAATTAGAGCATAAGGCGCGAAGAATTACCACTAAACACCCTGCTCCTACCTACGGCATTATGATTGTTCGTACTGATGCAGCTAAAGAAAATCCTGTAGCTGTGAAAGCTGCTCTTACTGCTTTGAGTGAGGATGGTGAGTGGTTAAATCAACATACTAATGCTGCATCAGATTTTCTAGTTAAAGAGCTAAAAGTCTCTGATGCGGTAGCCAAGCAGGTGACTAAAAATCGAGGCCCAGAGTCTTACGTATTTCCTAATACTGAAGATATCGCCAAGCTTCAGAAAACAGCTGACTGGTTACTAGAGCAAAAAATTATTCCGCAACGAGTAGATATTGCTACAGCAGTATGTCCGTTAGAAACTACCGCTGTTAGGTAGAAAAGATGACAATAATATACCCAAAAATAACGTGTCTATCAATTTGCAGCAAAATTTTTCCTTCTCTTTGGGTTGCTTGTTAGTAGCAACAACAGCTTGCTCAGAGGTTAAGTCTACCAGTCCGGCAACGATCGCTACTAATCCTAGTGCGTCCCAAGTCGCACTATCGAATACAACTCAACTGCATGTTGCTAAATTTAAAGGTGGCTGGGACTTAAATTTAAAGTTAGCTAAATTAGATAATTTCCCTTATCAAACTCAATTTACTGAGTTTACTGGGGGTAATTTGATGGTGCAGTCAATCAATGCTGGTGCGATTGACTTGGGTTCAGCTAGTGAAATTCCGCCGATTTTTGCGATTGAATCGAAAGCAGCTGTAAAAATTATTGCCACTCTCAAAGGGCCTACAGTTGCTCAAGTTGTACTCGTACCCAAAAACTCGACTGCCAAAACGATCGCTGACCTTAAAGGTAAGAAAGTGGGTTACGTTAAAGCTACAACTGCCCACTACTTCCTGATTAAGATGTTGGAAAAAGTCGGGCTAACGATGAAGGATATCAATGCAATTCCTTTATCGATACCCGATGGACTAGCCGCTTTTCGTAAAGGACAGCTTGATGCTTGGGCTACCTACGGTTACTCCATTCCCCAAGCCAAAAAAGAAGGGGCGCGGGTGCTGGAATCTGCAAAAGATATTTTGAGCGGTAACTTCGTAATTATTGCTTCACCGAATGCGATCGCCGATCCCCAAAAGAAAGTTGCGATCGCAGATTTTCTCTGTCGTTTGCAGAAATCCCAAAATTGGCGGGAATCTAATCTCAAGCAATGGTCGAAGAATTATGCAAAGACCATTGATGTTGATGAAGGCATCGTTTATCAAGATGCTAAACAAGGACTACAACAGCGTCGTCAAGAATTACTTCCTATTTCTGACGAAGCTATTGCTTCTCAGCAAAAGGTTGCTGATACCTTTTTTCAAGCGGGTGTAATTTCTACAAAAGTTGATGTTAAACAACTTTGGGACAGCAGTTTGAACCAAGATATCGCCAAATGCCAATAATTGCAGCAATAAGTAAAAAGCTAAATGTCAAAATCACCTGATTTTTAATCATGGTAAAAATGATGTTTCATGGAATAGAAAGAGAATTATTAAATGGAGTACCTTGGTTATTTGAGCAACAGTCTTAATTACCACATCATCTCCAATTAACAGATCGGCAAGAACATGAGATCCGTGATATTTGGGAATTACCACCACAAGAATCTCCTCATCGTGAGCGTGTTGTTAAGCAGGAGATAAAACAGTTTGGGATTTTTAGCAAATTAAAAAGTTTTTCTTTAAAGGCGATCGCCAATAAATAAAGGTAAGCATTATCAGCTACTCAAACTAATAGAAAATTTCAACTAATTTGCAATGTGCAGTACACCTTACCGGGGTAGCTTCTTTCAAGTATTTGGGTGACATCAGCATCGCTTCGCTAACAGTCAATAATTATTTATTTGTAAAGCTTAATATTAGGCGAGCTAATAATTAGTTACTCATGATATTATGCTTTTCAGTATCACTAATCTCGATAAAATCTCATTTCATCCTCAAATACCGACATGACAACAACGACTGACCTCGATTTTGCTGCACGTGAGGCGTTGCGCCTACTCGGTCCCGATCCCGAAAACTGGGTAAGCGATCGCTCAGACATTGACCACAATGTGACGATAGTAGGCGGTAGTGGCAGTGGCAGCACCTTTGCATTTGCCCTGCGGCGTGTCGGCATTGGCCGCGTAACAGTCATCGACGAGGCTCTTGACGAAGCCCATGCAGGCGTGTGGCTGACGCGGGCGCGGATGAAAAAGCTACGCACACCGAAAAACCTGCCAGGGCCAGAACTGGGCATTCCGGCGCTGTCATTTCAAGCTTGGTACGAGGCGCGGCACGGTGTTGAGGCATACGCAGCCCTTGACCGCATTCCACGAGTGGCCTGGGCTGAGTACCTCAGCTGGTATCGGCATTTTTTGGGCATTCCAGTTCGGTATCGGACGAAGTTGGTGCGGATTGAGCCAGACGCAGATTTCTTTCGTCTACACCTAGAAGTGAACGGTGTCGCCCAAGTGGAAACCACACGTAAAATTATCTTCGCCAACGGTGTAGCTGGCACTGGTGGCCCAAATATACCGCCTGTATTGGCATCTCTGCCACGCACCTTATATGCACATACCGCCGATGCAATCGACTTCAACAATCTGCGTGGTAAAACAGTAGCAGTGCTGGGTGCTGCGGCCTCGGCCTTTGATGCGGCAGGAGTGGCACTTGAATCAGGCGCTAAAGCAGTACATTTGTTTGCACGACGGCCAGCGATCGCATCTGTACCAGTGAATCGCGTGCGAGGTTATCCTGGCGCTTACTATAACTATCCGCAACTACCTGATGCAGCTCGCTGGTTCCAAGCTTGGCGGTTTAATCAGGTTGGCTCTACACCACCACCAGATGCAATCGAGCGGGTAATAGCGTTCTCTAACTTCCACCTGCATCTATCCGCACCGTGGAAATCTGCTCGCAACCAGGGCGATCGCATCGTCGCTCAGGTAAATGATGATGTTTTCGAGTTTGATTTTGCGATCGCTGGTACTGGCTACTTTGTTGACCCGACAAAGCGCCCGGAACTCGCCGAATTTGCACATCATATTGCACTTTGGTGCGATCGCTATGAAGCCCCAGCCGACCAACGTGACGAGCGACTCAGCACCCACCCTTACCTTGGCAGCGCCCATGAATACCAAGAGAAAGTACCTGGCAATGCCCCCTACCTGAAAGATATCCATGTGTTCAATCCTGCTGGCTTCGTCAGCTTCGGTCTGCCCATCGGCGACGTACCCAGCATCCGACGCGATGTGCCAGCAATAGTGGCCCGCATCAGCCATGACTTGTTCTTTGCTGACTGGTCATTACACGAAGCCCGGATCGCTAACGGCAACATTTCGCCGGACTTCGACACATTATTGTATGCGGACGCGGTATGGCAACAGCAAGCCAAGGTGGCAGTCAGCTAAATCTGCGTAGCGTTTATAATTCACGCCTAATATGAATTAAAACGATCTGCACCGAATGGCATTAATAAAAGCTATAAGCTTTGCAGAATAAGGACTACAGCTTTAATGCTCTTGCTTATCGAGGATGATATACAGTTGCCTAAAAAGTTTTTGGAAATAGAAAAAGCTTACTCGTCGATGAAATAATTTTTTTGAGACGAATAAGCCGAAAACATAATTACTACTGTGATACTGCGAGTACAAATTCTCAAGCATAAATTTGGGCGCTCATGTTGCCCACCCCACAAGGCATTGAGAAAATTGTCTGCTGCCAACAGCTACTTTCCCTCTAAAAGTAGTAATTACGAATTACGAATTACGAATTACAAATTATCTAAATGCTTCCACTTCTTCAGGAACCTTCATTTGGTCGAGAATTCCCCAGATTTCTTGTAACATCGGCTCTAACCCAGTGCGAGTAACTGCTGAAATCACAAAAACCGGCGCGTAGGAAAGATGATTAAGTTGGGTAGCTAATGCTTCCAAATCGACAGTTTCGCGATCGACTGCATCAATTTTATTCAGCGCCAAAATTTGCGGACGTTCTGCTAAACCCCGTCCATAAGCTTGTAATTCTTCCTTAATTGTGTTGTAGTCTCTAATCACATCATCACTAGTAGCATCAATTAAGTGAAGTAACACTCGCGTGCGCTCAATATGGCGCAAGAAATCGTGTCCCAATCCTGCACCTTGAGACGCGCCCTCGATTAGTCCGGGAATGTCGGCGAAAACAGTACCATCGCCAGTAGGTTTTTGCACTACACCCAAATTTGGGATGAGGGTAGTGAAGGGGTAGTCTGCGATTTTCGGACGTGCTGCTGATAAAGATGAAATTAAAGTGGATTTACCAGCGTTTGGTAAGCCAATAATCCCCACTTCTGCCAAAAGTTTTAACTCTAGGCGCAACTGCTTTATTTCTCCTGGCAATCCTGGGAGGGCATATTCTGGGGCGCGGTTACGGTTGCTCAAGAAATGCTGATTTCCCAGTCCGCCTTTACCACCTTGGGCAATCAGCAAAGTCTGCTTAGGTTCAATTAAATCTCCTAGCAGTTCGCCAGTTTCAGCATCATAAATGGTTGTACCGCAGGGAACTTCGATAATTAAATCCTTTCCTGCTGCCCCAGTGCAGTTATTTGGCCCGCCACGAGTACCCTTTTCTGCCTGAAAGCGATGGTTATATCTGAAGTCCAGCAAGGTTTGTAGGTTTTCTTCGGCAACGAAAAATACCGAACCACCTCGTCCCCCATTACCGCCAGAGGGGCCGCCAGTCGGCACGTATTTCTCTCGCCGGAAAGCGACAATACCATCGCCGCCCTTACCAGCTTCAACTTCAATTTTTGCTTGATCGATAAATTGCATCTTTCTAGAGTCCTGTTAGCGGATAGCTGGCGTTGAGCCAGTGCTGAGTTATAGGCGAGTTATAAATTATAAGTTTTAAAATCTTATTCCTCACTATTTACTTGTAACTCACACTCCCTACTCCCCCTGCCCCTTTTGCTCAAGATGTGGGAATATATAAAGAAAGTTGTACCTAACCGCCTACGTAGAGGTTTAAAGTGGATACCATTGCAATTCCTGCTCTGAATCGGCCAGTGGATGCCACGGTAGAAATTCCTGGTTCTAAAAGTCTTACCAATCGAGCGTTGCTTGTCGCAGCTTTGGCGCAAGGTGACTCCATTTTAGAAAATGCCTTATTTAGTGAAGACAGCGAGTATTTTGCTAAATGCGTAGAGCAATTGGGCATTCCCATTACTTTGAATCCTCAACTGGCACAAATTCAAGTGGCGGGAAGGGGAGGCGAAATTCCAGCTAAACAGGCAGATTTATTTGTGGGTTTGGCAGGTACAGCAGCACGGTTTATTTCGGCGCTGGTAGCACTGGGGAATGGCGAATATCGCCTAGATGGAGTTCCCCGGATGCGAGAACGACCGATGGGCGACTTGTTGACGGTACTACAAACGGGTGGAGCAACCATTAACTTTGAAGGAAACTCCGGGTTTATGCCTTACACCGTCTATAGTCAGGGATTTGCTGGCGGAAATTTTCGCTTGAAAGCGAACCAAACAAGTCAGCAACTTTCGGCATTACTGATGATTGCGCCTTATGCTCAACAAGACACAATTGTTGAGGTTGAAGGTACGCTGGTTTCTCAGTCTTACATCAAAATGACCTGTCGTCTGATGGCAGACTTTGGCGTGGAAGCGATCCAAATCGGCGATAATCAATTTCAGATTAAAGCAGGTCAACGTTACCAAGCTCGACATTACACTGTAGAACCCGATGCATCAAATGCTTCTTACTTTTTTGCCGCCGCCGCCGTCACGGGTGGACGGGTGCGGGTAAAACATTTGACCAAACAATCTTGTCAGGGTGATATTCTCTGGCTGAATGTTTTAGAACAAATGGGTTGCCAAATTAAGGATGCGGATGATTACACCGAAGTGACGGGGCCGAAGCAATTGCAAGGCATCGATATTGATATGAATGATATATCGGATCTAGTGCAAACATTAGGAGCGATCGCACCCTTTGCTAGTTCACCGATTACCATTCGGAATGTGGAACATATTCGATATAAAGAAACTGACCGAATTAAAGCTGTGGTGACAGAGTTACGGCGGCTAGGAGTTGAAGTTGAAGAATTTGCAGATAGACTGAAAATTGAGCCTGGCCCCATTACCCCAGCAGCGATTGAAACTTATCACGATCATCGAATGGCGATGGCTTTTGCTGTCACTGGCTTGAAGGTTCCAGGGATTGTAATTAAAGATCCTGGTTGCACAGCGAAGACTTTTCCAGATTACTTTACCCGATTTTTCCAAATGTTAGAGCAATAAGAGCTATTTTCGTTAAATGTATACCAATTCAATTAATGATTGCAACACATTCTTGGGTGAAGACGTGATGAATCGCGTCTCTACAAGAAGACGCGATGAATCGCGTCTCTACAAATGGTCTATTTGTCGCATTGTTTTTTTAATTGGTATTACTTTTTCAATGCCAGAGTTAAGCCATCTGCGATCGCTACTACACTAAGACTAACTCGCTGGTCTTGATGCAGTTTTTGATTAAAAGCACGAATTCTTTTCGTTCTATTATCTTGCACCTGGGGATCGGCAACCCTACCTGACCAGAGAACATTATCGATCGCAATCAATCCCCCCGGACGCACTAATTGCAGCGATCGCTCATAATAGCCATCATAGTTGCTCTTATCTGCATCGATGAAGGCAAAATCAAAAGTTTCTGCTTCTCCTGTTGCCAGTAACCGATCCAAAGTCTGCAAAGCTGGGGCAATGTGCAGTTGAATTTTATCCGCCACTCCAGCTTGTTGCCAATAACGTCTAGCGATCGTTGTAAATTCTTCACTGATATCACAGGCTACCACTTTACCGTCCGTCGGTAACGCCAATGCCACCACCAGGGAACTATAACCTGTAAATACCCCAATATCCAAGGTTTTCTTTGCTCCCAACAATTGCACCAGTAATGCCATAAATTGCCCTTGTTCGGGAGCAATTTGCATTCTACCTATGGGATATTGGGCTGTTTCCTGTCTCAGTTGGGTTAAAATTTCCGGTTCTCGAAGAGAGACTGACAGTAAATAGTCATAGAGGTTTTGTTCGAGTCCTAGTGTTTTAGTTGTCATGGGTATTGGGAATTGGGCATGGGGCATTGGGCATGGGACATTGGGCATGGGGCATTGGGCATGGAGAATTGGGGATGATTTCATGTCCGCTTGATTGCTTATTAAACCCGAAGAACCCCACCCCGCCAAAGCTGTGCTTTGTCTCCCCTCCCCGCAGGCGGGGAGGGGTTGGGGGTGGGGTTCTTTTATTATGGGTAATTTGGCGGACATGATATGAGTTTTTGATACTCGTGGATGAGTCTTTGATACTCGTGGACGAGTCTTTGATACTCGTGGATGAGTCTTTTTTACTCGTGGACGAGTCTTTGATACTCGTGGATGAGTCTTTGATACTCGTGGACGAGTCTTTTTCACTCGTGGATGAGTCTTTGATACTCGTGGACGAGTCTTTTTTACTCGTGGATGAGTCTTTGATACTCGTGGACGAGTCTTTTTTACTCGTGGATGAGTCTTTGATACTCGTGGATGAGTCTTTGATACTCGTGAATGAGTCTTTTTTACTCGTGGACGAGTCTTTGATATTCGTAAATGATTTTTTAAAAGTCAAAATTATATTTAAATACAACTCAGTATGATAAACAAAGCGATGTCTACGACGGGCTGTGCCTACGCTCAGGATATTTTAAATCATGCCAAACCTTAAAGAAGATGATCACGCTCTACGCGAGGTGTTGATCCAAGCCAAAATCATCGCTATTGTAGGTCACTCTGATAAACGCGATCGCACCAGTTATCAAATCGCGCAATTCTTGCGACAAAAAGGCTATACAGTTTATGCCGTCAACCCGCGAATTAAAGAAATTGACGGTCAACCCAGTTATGCCGCACTCCAGGAATTACCCGAACCCGTGGATATTGTTAACGTATTTCGTCGTTGTGAGTACTTGCCAGAAATTGTAGATGAAGCAATTTCCATCACTGCTAAAACTGTGTGGACACAACTGGGTATCTGGCATCAACCATCAGCACAAAAAGCTATAGATGCAGGACTCAATGTGGTTATGGATGCTTGTATCAAAATTGAATATCTGCGGCTGAGAGTAGGTTCAACAGAAAATGTCTAGTTTTTATGCGTACAGATAAGTCTAACAATCATTTAGATTGTAATTATTATGCAAAAAGCGATCGCATAAACTTTCTATAGCAGTCCTAAATCATCCTTTGAAAATTATATCTCTCTTTCTTTCTTCTTTCCTTTGCGTCCTTAGCGTCCTTCTCTAACGAGACGCTACGCGTTGGCGTCAGCCTCTGGTAGAGAAGGCGGTTCGTTTTCTAATCTATATTTTTCACAACTCAAATAGGATTGCTATATGTGTAGAGATATTGCATACCAAGTGTTTGTTTGAGTTACTTGCTTAAACCCTTCTAGAATAAAAACTATTGTAGGTAATTTTATTACTATAGTTGTTTTTATTGTGGGAGGTTATGATGAGCCGTCCAATAATTCTTGGTATTGTCGGCGACAGCGCGGCTGGTAAAACAACACTAACGCGAGGAATCGCTCAGGTACTCGGCCCGGAAAATGTCACGCTCATTTGTACAGATGATTATCACCGTTACGATCGCCAACAACGTGCAGATATTGGCATCACTGCTCTCCACCCGGACTGCAACCATTTAGATATTATGCAGCAACATTTGTCGCTGCTACGCACAGGACAACCAATTCTCAAACCAGTTTACAGCCATAAAACCGGCACATTCGAGCCACCGCAGTATATTAAGCCGAATAAATTCGTAATCATTGAGGGATTACTCGGTTATTCTACTCGTGCCGCCCGTGACTCCTACGACGTGAAAGTTTATCTTGCACCCCCTGAAGAACTACGCACAAAATGGAAAGTCAAGCGGGATACCCAAAAGCGCGGCTACACAGATGAACAGGTGCTGGCAGAATTAGAAAAGCGCGAACCGGACTCAGCACAATTTATTCGTCCGCAGCGGCAATGGTCTGATATAGTCATTAGTTTCTATCCACCTACCGAGGAAGCTGATGAAACCAATGGACATTTAAATGTGCGTTTGGTACTACGTCCGACAATTCCCCACCCAGATTTTACCCAGATTATCAACCCTGGCTATGGTAATTCTGACTCAGCGATTCGCTTGGGGTTAGACAGGGATATGAGTAAGCCTGTGGATGTCTTAGAAGTTGATGGTCATGCAACCTTAGACCAGGTGAATAAGCTAGAGCATGTTATTTGTTCTGATATGCCCCATTTACGAAGTATTTGCGATCGCGAAAGTAATCCAGAACTGGGTAAAATTGCTGGTACAACTGAAGAAACACTGCAAAGTTACCCCCTGGCTTTGACTCAGTTGATCATTACCTACCACATGCTCAAAGCAACGCAAATTCATCAGTAATCAGGGAAAGTTAAAGGGTTAAAAGTGGTTGCGATCGCGTGTAGTGTTAGGCTGCTGAATTATACGATGCCTACGGCGGTAAACTACGCACTTTGCTTACTCATGATTCCGACTTGACGGGGGCTTGCAGCAATTCAATATCTTTAATTTGAAGAATACCACTACTCTCAAATTGCACACCGATTTGAACTGTGGCAGCATTCGCTTCTTTTTTAAAATAGGCACGCACTTTGTAAGGCTGAAAATTTTCCGTTAGTGAAACTCCTCTACCCCATGAAGTTGTTCTCAGTCCGCCCAATTCTCGTGGTCTACCTACACCCAAACTCACTGCAATTGATTTTTCTGTGTTTAGCGCTTTCGCATTAAAGTGACAAGCAAGAACACACTCTTGAACATCGGGTTCTGCAATTTCAAACAAGATGACTTTTCGCAAAGGATCTGTACTATTAGTTAGAAAGCGCTGACTATTATCGTCATAAGCTTCAATTTGCCAACTTTCTCCGACAATTCCAATGCCTCCCTTTGTGACTATAGAATCGGCAAGTGTGAATCGACGAATCAGCACAAATGGCTCTGCGGGTTCGGGAATAGCGAGTGGTTTTTCTAGCTCCTTAAGGGTTTCCTTAGCTTTAGAGAGAATAAAATTTGTCAGATTGTTGAATAGCTCGTCAAACATAGCGTAGTTTACTGCCGTAGGCATCGCCCTAAATCATCTTTTTTTAGTGTTCCCTTTGAAATAGTAGCCTTTTGTCATATTTGGGCGTTCTTGTTCATCCGCTCATATCATGTCTGGATAATTAGTTATGATTTCCACAATCATTGCATCCCAGCCCCTACCCAAGCTCACGATTGTTACTTTACAGGCGCTTGCAGCAATTCAATATCTTTAATCTGAAGAATGCCACTACTCTCAAATTGCACACTGATTTGAACTTTGGCAGCATCTGTTTCTTTTTTAAAATGGGCACGCGCTTCGTAAGGTTTAAAATTTTCTGTTGGTGAAACTTCTGTAAACCATGAAGTTGTTGTCATTCCGCCCCACTGTCCCGTTCTCCGAAAACCTAAACTAACTTTAATTGCTTTTTCTGTGTCTAGCGCTTTCGCGTTAAATTGACAAGCAAAAACACACTCTTGGACATCGGGTTCTGCAACTTCAAACAAGATGACATTTCGCAAAGGATCGGTACTATTCGTAAAAAAGCTCTGATTATTATCGTCATAAGCTTCAATTTGCCAGCTTTCTCCGACAATTGCAATACATCCCTTTGTCACCGTAGAATCGGCAGGTGTGAATCGACGAATCAGCATAAATGGCTCTGCGGGTTCGGGAACGCCGAAGCGTTTTTGCAGATCGTTCCGACTTCTTGAATTTTAGAGTCAATAAAACCTTTGAGATTGTTGAATAAATCGTCGAACATAGTTTACCGCCGTAGGCATCGCCCTAAATCATCTTTTTTTAGTGTTCCCTTTGAAAGTTGCAAATGAAATTACCTATACAAACTTACCAAGGTTAAAGATTTTCTCAAATAAAGATGATTTTGAGAGCAAACGAGGGATAACTAAGGATAGTTCTATGTGTGGTGCTATTTTCTTAGTTTAATATGACCTATTGCCTCAGAATTGCCGATCTACCTACAAATGAGCGTCCGCGTGAGCGATTAATGACGCATGGTGCAAAAATTTTAGCCACAGCAGAGTTAATCGCAATTCTTCTAGGCACTGGTCAAGGGCCAGGAAAACTATCGGCTGTGGGTTTGGGACAATATATCTTGAGCGAACTAGGCAAACATCAACGCGATCCTTTGGCAACTCTCCGAGAAGTTAGCCCCGCAGAGTTAATGCAAATTTCTGGTGTTGGCCCAGCGAAGGCGACAAGTATCTTAGCAGCAATTGAATTGGGCAAACGCGCCTTTCAATCACGTCCCAATGATGGCACATTAATTGATAGCCCACTTGCTGCTGCTGCTACCCTCAGTCAAGATTTGATGTGGCAGGTACAAGAACGTTTTGCAGTGGTGTTATTAGATGTCAAGAATCGCTTGTTGGGTACGCAAGTAATTACCATTGGCACTGCAACCGAAACCCTAGCCTCTCCCCGTGATATCTTTCGAGAAGTTATTCGTCAAGGCGCAACGCGGGTAATAGTAGCCCACAACCATCCTTCTGGGAACCTTGAACCCAGCCAGGAAGATATAGAATTAACGCGTCAGTTATTAGCAGGGGCGCAGCTTTTGGGCATTCCAGTACTAGATCATCTGATTTTGGGCAATGGCAATCATCAAAGTTTACGAGAACTGACAACTTTGTGGGATGAGCATCCACAGGGAGATTAGTGAAAAAGCAGGGAGGCAGGGCGAACGCATCTTAATTGCTAATAAAAACTAAAAAAGATATCAAAATGTTATGGATAATTGTACAAAGTAAAGCGCAGAGGTACGCAGAGATTTGTACCTCAACAGACTAGGAGATGCTATAAAAAAATATACAACTTTTATTGTGGGGTGGGCGACACGAGAGCCTAGTTCATAGGGCGGACAAGATGTCCACCCCACAAGAGTGGATAATTTATTTCTTGGTAATCCCCTACATACCAACATTATTAAAGTTTGACCAAACTGAATCTGGGTCAAGCCGTGCTTGAATATCAGATATTCGGGATTTTATTAAGGATTTTCAACAACAAAAGCTAACTATCCAATAATTTCTTGCTGGGCCAGTTTCTCTGTATCCCTCGGAGTCAGAATTATAAGAAAAGATTCTTGAACAGATGTTGTCGGAGTTAATTAAATGGGAACTTGTTTTCCAAGCATTTTATGTTGAATTGTTTGAATAAGATGCGTCATATATGCATTAGGTTTCGGAGCGAATATGTGTTGCCGGATTTTAGAGAATTGGTATAAGTTGTTTTAGTTTTTTATAGTTAATTAATAACATTTTGAGCCAGTCATGTTAGAGCAAACGATCGCAAATTTGACCAGAATTATTAATTTTTGTCTCTAAAAGTTAAAGATAATCTTAAAACGGGAATTCTCTATATAGATAAAAAAAGATTTGTAAATAAAAATAAGATTTATGTTGGCAATAACTGGTTATCGTATAAACGAGCTAATTTATTCCAGTTCCAATACCCTAGTACATCGCGCTCTTAGGGAATTAGATCGAAAACCAGTCATTATTAAACTACTGCGGCACGACTATCCCAGCTTTAGCGAATTGGTGCAGTTTCGCAATCAGTATGCGATCGCTAAAAATCTCGACATCTCAGGCATTGTCCAACCGCTGAGTCTAGAACCATACCAAAATGGCTATGCTTTGGTAATGAAAGACATCGGTGGCATCTCCCTACGCGATCGCATCCAGGCTGCCCCTTTGAGTGTCGAACAATTCTGGCCAATTGCCCTGCAAATTGTAGATATCCTCCACCAGCTCTATCAACAACGGATTATTCACAAAGACATTAAACCAGCTAATATTCTGATTCAACCAGAAACCGGGGAGATTAAGCTGATTGACTTTAGCATTGCCTCCCTGTTACCCCGCGAAACCCAAGAAATTCAAAACCCCAACATTCTAGAAGGTACACTCGCCTATATCTCACCGGAACAAACCGGGCGGATGAACCGGGGGATTGACTATCGCAGCGATTTCTATTCTTTGGGAGTTACCTTTTTTGAACTGCTCGCGGGACAGTTACCATTTCCAGTAGACGAGCCAATGGAAATGGTTCACGCCCATATAGCGAAACAACCACCCTCTATCTGCGATCGCAATCCCGATCTGCCCATCATGCTCGGTGAAATCATTCGCAAACTGATGGGCAAGAATGCGGAAGACCGCTATCAAAGCGCCCTCGGTCTGAAGCACGATTTGTTGCGATGCCAGGAAGAATATCATGTTGCGGGCAAACTCGCCTGGTTTGATTTAGGGCAACGGGATATTAGCGATCGCTTTTTGATTCCCGAAAAACTCTACGGACGAGAACAAGAAGTTCAAAGCTTGCTCGATGCTTTTGGCCGAGTTGCCAACGGAGCCTCCGAACTGATGCTGGTGGCAGGTTTTTCTGGTATTGGCAAAACTGCCGTCGTCAATGAAGTGCATAAGCCGATTGTGCGTTGGCACGGCTATTTCATCAAAGGTAAATACGACCAGTTCAACCGCAATCTGCCGTTTAGTGCCTTTATCCAAGCCTTCCGCGACCTGATGGGTCAACTTCTAAGCAGTGATGACGCGCAGTTAGCTGATTGGAAAGCGAAAATCCTGGCGGCAGTGGGTGACAATGGGCAGGTACTCATTGAGGTGATTCCGGAACTCGAACAGGTCATCGGCCAACAACCCCCAGTACCAGAACTCTCCGGTAGTGCGGCTCAGAATCGTTTCAATCTGCTGTTCCAGAAGTTCATCACGGTGTTCACCACAAGGGAGCATCCACTGGTCATTTTCTTAGATGACTTGCAATGGGCTGATTCGGCTTCGCTGAACTTGCTGAAGCTACTGCTGACAGAACGCGAGCGCGGTTATCTGTTCGTCATCGGAGCTTATCGGGATAACGAAGTGTTCCCGGCTCATCCCTTGATGCTGATGCTCGATGAGGTTAAAAAAGCCCAAACCCAAATCCGCGCCCTCACTCTACAACCCCTGAGCCAAACCCACGTGAATCAGTTAACAGCAGATACGCTCAGTTGCTCAACTGAACTGGCTCAACCGCTTTCGGAGTTGGTCTATCAAAAAACCAAGGGGAATCCCTTCTTCCTCACCCAATTTCTCAAAGCATTGCATGAGGACGGCTATATTTGGTTTGACTTCCAGACAGGACATTGGCAATGTGACTTGGCAACGGTGAAGTTACTCGCGCTCACGGATGATGTCGTCGAATTTATGGCACTTCAGTTGCAAAAATTGCCGACTGCCACCCAGGCTGCTTTGAAACTAGCGGCTTGCATTGGCGCTCAGTTTGATTTGTCTACCCTGGCGATAGTCAATCAGCGATCGCCCGAAGATATCGCGCTCGACCTCTGGAAAGCCTTGCAAGAAGGCGTAATTCTGCCCATCAGCGATGTCTATAAGTTCTACCAACTATCAGAACTTCACGTGGCAGAAGTCCAGCAGCCATTAACCTTTAACTGTTCTTATCGCTTTCTCCACGATCGCGTCCAGCAAGCTGCTTATTCCCTCATCCCTGACGAGCAAAAACAGACGACTCATTACCAAATCGGACAACTTCTGCTGCAACAAGTTTCCCCAGCCGCTAGAGAAGAGCGCATTTTTGAAATCGTCAATCAGTTGAACTATGGAACCACGCTGATTGAAAAACAACAGCAACGGGACGAACTCGCCCAACTCAACCTCACGGCTTGCCGCAAAGCCAGAGCCGCAACCGCCTACCATGCCGCCCGTGAATATGCCACAGTCGGGCTGCAACTGCTCTTAGGGGATGCTTGGCAACGGCAGTACGAAATAACTCTATCTCTGCATGACTTAGCTGCCGAGGTCGCTTTTTTGGCTGGTGCTTTTGAGCAGATGGAGGAGTGGATTGAAGCGGTAATCGATCGTGCAAAAACGCCTCTAGAACGAGTGCCAGTTTATCAAGTCAGAATTCAGGCATTGGTCGCCCGCAATCAATTTGTGGAGGCGATCGCGATCGGTCAATCAGTCTTCCGAATGTTGGGCGTGAACCTACCAGACGAACCAACTCTAGACGACATTCGCCTCCTGAAACAAGAAATTGATGCTTTAATTGAGGGTCGTTCTATTGAGTCATTCATTCATCTGCCGAAAATGACCGATCCGCAGCAATTAGCAATTATGCAAAATGCAGCGCGGCTGACACCAGTTTGTTACATGTCCGGCACAAAGCTTTATTTCCTGGTGGTGGCACTCCAGGTCAAATTATCGATTCAATTTGGCAACAGTCCGGTTTCGGCGTTTTGCTATGTAGGTTACGCCTTCCAACTGAGGATGCTGTGGAGCGATATGTCAAAAGTGCCTCAGTTTGGGCAATTAGGATACCAACTCGCCTTAGAACCAGATGCCAAAAACATTCGAGCCGCAACTGCGATGTTAATGGGGGCTTATGTGGGTTCTTGGACAATCCATCTGCAAGACACGCTGCCCATTCTACTGGACGGATATCAAGCCGGGTTGGAAACTGGCAATCTAGAATTTATGGGCTACGATGCCCAGTTATACTGCTTCAATGCGTATTGGTACGGTCAACCGCTCGCTGAACTCGAACCCCAAATTCGTGCTTATTACCAGCAGTTGTCCGACCTCCACCAAGTCACGGCAGCAAACTGTGTTTTGGCTTACTGGCAAGCGGCGCAAATTCTCTTGGGTCAGTCAGAACAAGAAATTCCCTTACGCCAGGATGCCTACGAACAGAAAGTTCTGGATGAGGCAAAAGTCGATTTTTACCGACTATCCTTCTTTTACCTTTATCGCTTCACGTTAAATTACTGGCTCCAAGATTTTGCCAAAGCCCAACACGATGCAGCTCAAACGCGACAGTATTTAGCTGGCGGGATGGGAAGTATCGTTGAACCAATCTTCTATTTCTATGATTCTCTGACCGTACTGGCTAATCCTGGTGAATCAATTTCCCCGTCAGAACCGGAATGGCAGCGAATGGAAGAAAATCAAGCTAAATTAAAAGATTGGGCAGATTATGGCCCGATGAATTACTTGCACAAATATCATTTAGTTGAAGCGGAAAAATATCGCGTTCTCGATCGCAAAACCGAAGCTATAGAATTTTACGATTTGGCGATCGCGGGTGCTAAAGCCAATGGCTATTCTCAGGAAGCAGCCCTTGGCAATGAACTGGCGGCAAAATTCTATCTGGATTGGAACAAAGAGCGAATCGCCCAAGCTTACGCGATCGAGGCCTACTATGGCTATGCTCGCTGGGGGGCGAAAGCCAAACTCGCTGACTTGGAAACTCGCTATCCCCAACTGCTAGCTCCCATCTTCCAAGGGGCGCAGACACCACTTTCTATTGACGAAACCTTATTTTCCACTGCAACTGTCACCTCGACTAGTACTTCCTCCACGAGTCTTTCTGATTCCCTGGATCTGGTTGCCATCCTCAAAGCGTCGCAAACTCTTTCGAGTGAAATCGAGCTTGAGCCGTTAATTGCTACTCTCTTGCTGACGGTAATGCAAACCTCTGGTGCGACGCAGTGCGCTTTGATGTTGAGTGAGGGGCAAAATCTCACAGTTCAGGCAAGGGCAGAACTTACGGCATCGCACCAAATCGAAACGCAGATTCTCCATCCAACCCAGTCGCTTGCCGATAGTGGTATCGTGCCGATCGCTCTGGTAACAAAAGTCAAACGCAGCTTGCAACCTGCTGTAATTAGCAACGCTGCACAAGAGCCGCTATTGCTCGGCGATGCGTATATCCAAAACCAACAGCCCAAGAGTCTGCTGTGCAGCCCAATTCTGCAACAGGGTAAATTGCTGGGCATAGTCTATCTGGAAAATAACTTAGCAACGGGAGCCTTTACCCGCGATCGCGTTGAGGTGCTGAATCTGCTGTGCGCCCAAGCTGCGATTTCACTGGAGAATGCTCGTCTCTATCAGCAAGCCCAAGCATATACTCAACAGCTGCAAGAATCTCAGCTTCAGATTGTGCAAAGCGAAAAAATGGCGACTTTGGGTAACTTGGTGGCAGGGGTGGCTCACGAAATTAATAATCCAGTCGGCTTCCTCAACGGCAGTATTAATAATGCCAAAGATTATGTAAAAGACTTGTGTGAGTATTTAGATACCTATCACCAGCACCAGCCACCTACGGGTGCGGTGGCAGAATTAGCCCAAGAACTTGACCTTGAGTTTATGTTGGAGGATTTACCTAAATTAATTGACTCGATGAAAGGCGCAACCGATCGCATTAAAGGCATCAGTACCAGCCTGCGTACCTTCTCTCGTGCCGATACGGAACACAAAGTTAAAGCCAGCTTGCACGAAGGGTTAGATAGTACGCTGTTGATTCTCAAGTATCGGCTCAAAGCCAATGAAAATCGGCCTGCCATTAAAGTTATCTGCAACTACGGTAATATCCCTGAAATTGATTGCTTCCCCGGTCAACTTAACCAGGTGTTTATGAACATTCTGGCTAATGCGATTGATATGTTCGATGAAATAGCACAGCAAACAAGCTTTGAAGAGTTAGAAAATCATCCCCAACAAATCGGGATTCGCACTGCATTATTATCCGAACAAAATGCGGTTGAAATTCGTATTTCTGACAACGGTAAAGGCATGAATGAATCAGTTAAATCTAAGATTTTTGAGCGTTTGTTTACCACTAAAGAGGTTGGCAAAGGAACGGGGTTAGGTTTAGCGATCGCCCATCAGATTGTCGTCGAAAAACATGATGGTCGGCTGGAAGTTCAGTCCCAATTGGGACAAGGCTCTGAGTTTTCCATCTCACTCCCGGTTCGGGGTTAAATCAACCATCGCTGCGGCACAGTACAACAACTGTGTTGCAGCCAACAGATTATACCATTTCACTAAAATAACGTGAGTTCGACAGACCTCTCCCTCCCAACCTCCCTCTCCTAAAAGGCGAACGCGAGTGCGTCTCCCCTTGGGAGAGGGAGGAGTAACGAGAAAACAAAAGTTTTTGCTCCCCTCTCCTGGTAGGAGAGGGGCTGAGGAGAGGTCAAAATAGTACTCGTCGAACTCACCTTTAATTATTTACGCCGACCCACTTATTACTTGCTTTCCTGCATATTTCTAACTAGTTTAGTCACTAGCTTTCTGGGAGTAAATCTTACAGATTCAGCGAGTAGCTTATTTTTAATTCCAGGAACGACAACAGTTTTGTTTTCAAATAGACCACGATAGCCAATTTCGGCTACTGTTTCCGCAGTCATAATTTTTTGACCGCTTACCAACTTTGAGTCTTCCATTGCGGCTCTTTGTTGAAAACCAGATTCGGTAGGCCCTGGACAAAGCGCCGTTACAGAAACGCCTGTACCTTCTAATTCATTTGCGATCGCTTCTGAAAATGATAAGACATAAGCTTTACTAGCGTAGTATACTGCCATCAACGGCCCTGGTTGAAAAGCAGCAGTGGAAGCCAGGTTTAATATTTTTCCAGACCCCCGTTTAACCATGCCTTTGAGAAATAACTTGGTTAAATGTGTCAGACATAATATATTGACTTGTAGCAATTGCATTTCAGCATTCAGGTCAATTTCGTTAAATAATCCGTAGGTAGCAAATCCTGCATTGTTCACCAGCACATCAATATTAATCGATGCTTGTTCTAGTTCCGTGAAAATTTCTTCTGGGGCTGATGGGTTAGATAAATCCTTGGAAATAACTTTGACATCAATGCCAAATTTCTTTTTAAATTCATCGGCAATTTTATTCAGCTTTTCCAGGCTTCTAGCTACCAACACAAGATTGTAACCATCCTGAGCAAATAATTTCACGAATTCATAACCGATACCGCCAGATGCACCAGTAATAAGAGCCGTTTGTTTGCGATTGGTCTGCATAATTTTTCCTTTTGTTATTTGTCATTTGTCATTTGTCATTTGTCATTTGTCATTTGTCATTTGTCATTT
>NZ_JAVRCD010000071.1:0-39007 GCF_034530895.1 Nostoc sp. DedQUE08 | reverse complement strand
TGGGCATTGGGCATTGGGCATTGGGCACTTGTACTGAGCGAAGTCGAAGTATTGGACATTAGTTATTAATTCTTCTTCCCCTGCCTCCCCTGCCTCCCCTGCCTCCCCTGCTCCCCTGCTCCCCTGCTCCCCTGCTCCCCTGCTCCCCTGCTCCCCTGCTCCCCACTCCCCCAAATAGATAAATTCAATACATAAGTAGCTCCTATCCCTTCACTTGTGTACCTCCAACTCGCTAAACTAACAGATAATATTTCAGGTGATTTCAATAATCATGACTGTAATTAGCCAAGTTATTCTCAAAGCCGACGACGAACTGCGTTATCCCAGCAGTGGCGAACTTAAAAATATCAAAGACTTTTTGCAAACCGGTGTACAACGGACGCGGATTGCGGCTACCTTAGCTGAAAACGAAAAGAAGATAGTTCAAGAAGCAACCAAACAACTTTGGCAGAAGCGTCCTGACTTTATCTCCCCTGGAGGTAATGCTTACGGTGAACGCCAACGCTCTCTATGTATTCGTGATTTTGGCTGGTACTTACGCCTAATTACTTATGGTGTACTTGCCGGTGACAAAGAGCCAATCGAAAAAATTGGTTTGATTGGTGTGCGGGAAATGTACAATTCATTGGGCGTTCCCGTGCCTGGAATGGTAGAAGCGATTAATTCCCTCAAAACAGCCTCCCTTAGCTTACTGAGTGCGGAAGACGCTGCCGAAGCAGCACCTTACTTTGATTACATCATTCAAGCGATGTCTTAAGACAAAGTGTGTGCTGGTTCTAGGAATATAGTTTCGGTCTACTAGAGTGAGTGCGAAACATTAGCACTCGATAGGCATAAGATCCCCAATTTGATCGTACCTTCCCCACATTTGGTAGTGGCTGTGGCAAAATCTCTGTCAAGTTACCAACCAGTTGTGGGGAAATTTAATGGATATGGGCATGGGGCATTTGACTAATGACCAATGACCAATGACTAATGACAAATACAAAAAACCGACAGTCCTTGATTAAGACTGTCGGCTATTAAGTGTGTTCCCTATTAATGACTCGGCTAGAGTTCAGTTGTCATTAATTATGCCTAGTTACCGATCGCTGGGGGACGATCTTAATCATCGATATGTGTGATTCTCGTCACTTGATTGTTACATCTAAACTGCATATACCCGAATAATCTCTGAGTGGACTAGACTCACGTAAGTAAAGGAGCTAGAAATTTCACCAAGATTAAAAAATAAAGTTATCTTTACAGACTAAAGCATTTTGTGTGCTATTGATCTTCATCTTGTCTATCTCATGGTCGAAATAATCCTGTTGAGTGCATTCTGGGGTTTTACTACTCCTCCATCAAAGAAATAAGTTTGCTTGTAAAAAAGACTGCACAAGCATTTTCTACCAATTATTTACCAACATGGAAATACAAGTATTTAGTTAGAGTTTAAATTAAAGAGCGATCGCGCTTCAATTAAGAACTGTACTTACAGGGCAAGTAAATCGATAGAATAATGCTCTGTCCCCCCAGAGTGCATTACTTCCATGACTGCAACCTCAAAACCAGCTTTTTCCCCCCAAGAAATTGCGGCTGTTGGTCTTAAACCAGAAGAATACGCAGAAATTGTCCGTCGGCTAGGCCGTCATCCCAACAAAGCTGAACTGGGAATGTTTGGTGTCATGTGGTCTGAGCATTGCTGTTACAAAAATTCTCGACCTCTACTCAAACAATTTCCCACCGATGGCCCCCGCATCCTCGTGGGGCCTGGTGAAAATGCTGGTGTTGTAGATTTGGGTGATGGACTCCAACTAGCTTTTAAGATTGAATCTCACAACCATCCCTCAGCAGTCGAACCCTTTCAAGGAGCTGCAACAGGAGTCGGAGGTATTCTCAGAGATATTTTTACAATGGGTGCGCGTCCCATTGCCCTATTAAACTCGTTACGCTTTGGTTCCCTAGAAGATCCCAAAACTCAACGGCTGTTTAGCGGTGTGGTGGCAGGAATCTCTCATTATGGTAACTGTGTGGGAGTACCCACCGTTGGCGGCGAAGTTTACTTTGACTCTGCTTACTCTGGTAATCCTCTGGTGAACGTTATGGCATTGGGGTTGATGGAAACCTCAGAAATCGTCAAATCTGGAGCATCTGGCTTAGGCAACCCCGTGCTGTATGTTGGTTCCACCACTGGGCGCGATGGTATGGGAGGCGCGAGTTTTGCTAGTGCAGAATTGAGCGATCAATCCATAGACGATCGCCCTGCTGTGCAAGTGGGCGATCCCTTTTTGGAAAAGTCGTTAATTGAAGCTTGTCTGGAGGCGTTTAAAACGGGTGCAGTTGTCGCCGCCCAAGATATGGGAGCTGCGGGAATCACCTGTTCTACCTCAGAGATGGCGGCAAAAGGCGGTGTGGGAATTGAACTAGATTTAGATAAAATTCCCGTCAGAGAAACGGGGATGGTTCCCTATGAATATCTGCTTTCGGAATCTCAAGAACGAATGCTGTTTGTTGCTCATAAAGGGCGCGAGCAAGAATTAATCGACATTTTCCACCGTTGGGGACTTCAAGCCGTTGTTGCTGGGACAGTTATCGCCGATCCTATTGTGCGAATTCTCTTTCAGGGTAAAGTAGCAGCAGAAATTCCCGCTGAAGCTTTGGCAGAAAATACCCCACTGTATAACCGGGAGTTATTGGCAGAAGCACCAGAATATGCGCGTCAAGCTTGGGAATGGACTGCTGATTCCCTACCTCCTTCCACAACTGCTGGAATAGAACTTCCAGGAGGACTGCAAAGTTGGAATGATATTCTCTTAACTTTGCTCGATACACCCACGATCGCTTCTAAAAATTGGGTATATCGTCAGTATGACCATCAGGTACAAAATAATACAGTAATGCTTCCAGGTGGCGCAGATGCGGCTGTTATCCGCTTACGCCCTTTGGAAGAGGACAAGGGGACAAGGGGACAAGGAGGACAAGGAGACAAGGAAACCCTCAATGCCCAAAGCGGTGTGGCGGCAACGGTAGATTGCAATCCTCGTTATGTTTATCTTGACCCTTACGAAGGAGCTAAGGCAGTGGTGGCAGAAGCTGCACGCAATCTTAGTTGTGTGGGTGCTGAACCTTTGGCGGTGACGGATAATCTGAATTTTGGCTCTCCAGAAAAACCCATTGGTTACTGGCAATTGGCAGAAGCTTGTCGCGGTTTGGCGGAAGGTTGCCGAGAATTGGCGACACCAGTCACAGGCGGAAATGTCTCTTTGTACAACGAAACTCTTGATTCTCAAGGCATCCCACAACCCATTTATCCCACTCCTGTTGTCGGTATGGTGGGCTTGATTCCCGATATAACCAAAATTTGTGGTCAAGGTTGGCAAGCATCCGGCGATGTGATTTATCTTCTGGGATTACCTCTGGCATCCCAAATCAGTTTGGGAGCATCTGAGTATTTAGCTACTATCCACAATACTGTTGCCGGAAAACCACCACGGGTTGATTTTGACTTGGAACGCCGCGTCCAGAAAGTTTGTCGTGAAGGAATTCGTAATGGTTGGGTACGTTCAGCTCACGATTCTGCTGAAGGGGGAGTGGCGATCGCACTAGCCGAATCTTGTCTTGCTGGCAATCTTGGTGCCGAAATAAATTTAGAAATAGCACCTACACAGTTAAACCGCCTTGACGAGGTGTTGTTTGCCGAAGGTGGTGCCAGAATTTTAGTTTCTGTAGCATCAGCACAACAAGAAATTTGGGAATCATATTTACAGGAACATCTGGGTCAAGAGTGGCAAAAACTGGGTGTAGTTAGTAATTTTGAGAAGGGTTTGGGGGTTTTTACCACTGATAACCAAACCTTAATCAAAGTTAGTATCGAAGATATGAACGATCGCTACTTCCATGCGATCGCCAAACGTCTCGCCATCCATACCACTACTTCTGAGCGCTGAATGCTGAGTATTTAGACTTCACTCACAACTTTTAGCGTCTCTGAGCAAATTTACGGTACTGTTTTAATGGATGGTTAAAGATTTGTTAAGAACTCCCCAGCCATCTAATAATCCCAGTGACTGACTACCAATTTTAGATTTTGAATTTTAAATTTTGGATTAGGGGCGTTGCTTCTAGTTCATATCTTGCTCTTACTGGGCAAAAAATCTAAAATAGCCATTCTAAAATCCCAAGCCGCATCTTTACACGGTGCGATCAATCCAAAATCGTCAATCGTTCGACTGAGCGTAGCCGAAGTCTCAAATCCAAAATTGATTGACCCCCCCCCACCAGGAGCAAAGCTAGCATGATTTCTATTCATTCTGTCACTTCGGATGAATACCCCGACCAGACCAACAACCCAATCAATAGTCATGAAAATCAACCTGACAAGCCAGAAGAAGCTTGTGGTGTTTTTGGCATCTACGCCCCAGGAGAAAACGTTGCTAAACTGACCTACTTTGGATTGTATGCCCTCCAGCATCGGGGTCAAGAATCAGCTGGTATTGCCACTTTTGAGGGGACAAAGGTACATCTCCATAAAGATATGGGCTTGGTGTCTCAAGTCTTCAATGAATCTGTCTTGGATCAATTGCCTGGTAGTCTTGCTGTTGGTCACACTCGTTATTCCACCACAGGTTCTAGCCGCAAAGTTAATGCCCAACCCGCAGTACTAGAAACCCGTTTAGGTTCAATAGCTCTTGCACACAATGGTAATTTAGTCAATACTGTGCAACTACGTCAAGAGTTGCTTGAGAATAAATGTAACTTAGTGACAACAACAGACTCAGAAATGATCGCTTTTGCGATCGCAGAAGCCATAGATACGGGCGCTGATTGGCTAGAAGGTGGAATTCAGGCATTTCAACGTTGCCAAGGAGCCTTTAGTTTAGTTATTGGCACTCCCGTCGGCGTTATGGGTGTCCGCGATCCTAATGGAATCCGCCCCTTAGTAATCGGCACTTTGGCAGGTAATCCAGTCCGTTACGTTTTGGCTTCCGAGACTTGTGGTTTAGACATCATTGGAGCCGAATATCTGCGAGATGTAGAACCAGGTGAATTAGTTTGGATTACTGAAGAAGGTTTAGCTTCTTATCATTGGAGTCAAAAATCTGAGCGGAAATTGTGTATCTTTGAAATGATTTACTTTGCCCGCCCTGATAGCGTCATGCACAACGAGAGTTTGTACAGCTATCGAATGCGATTAGGACACCAGCTAGCTAAAGAATCTTTTGTAGATGCCGATATTGTCTTTGGTGTTCCTGATTCTGGTATACCTGCTGCTATTGGATTTTCCCAAGCGTCTGGTGTCGCTTACGGCGAAGGACTGATTAAAAATCGCTATGTTGGGCGAACCTTCATTCAACCAACCCAAACCATGCGGGAATCGGGTCTGCGGATGAAACTCAACCCCCTCAAAGATGTGCTGGTAGGTAAACGAGTAATTATTGTAGATGATTCGATTGTACGGGGTACTACCAGCCGTAAACTAGTCAAAACCTTACGTGAAGCAGGTGCAGTAGAGGTACACATGCGAATTTCGTCTCCGCCTGTAACTCATCCCTGCTTCTATGGCATCGATACCGATTCTCAGGATCAGCTAATTGCTGCTACCAAGTCAGTAGCAGAAATTGCCAAGCAACTGGAAGTAGACAGTCTTGCCTATCTGAGTTGGGAAGGAATGCTAGAAGCGACACGAGAAGACACCAATAGTTTCTGTTCTGCTTGCTTCACCGGAGATTATCCCGTGGTGATTCCTGAACAAGTGAAGCGTTCTAAGCTGATCTTAGAAAAGGTAGTGGTATAAGGGCTTCAACAGAAGAACCCCACCCCGCCAAAGCTACGGTGTACACACAAGTCCTTCTCACCCCCTCTAACTCCCCCTTGGTAAGGGGGAGAACCGATTTCCCCCCTTTGCAAGGGGGGATTAAGGGGGGTAAATCCAAGGTTTGGGCTTAATTGACAGGATGTGTGTACACTTCAGCCCCGCAAGCGAGGAGGGGATTAAGGAATGGGGTGTAAGATTAGGATTCTTCTGGGGATGATTCTGATTTTTCTGGCTTGAGTAAAGGGAAAGCGATCGCATCCCGAATACTGGCACAATCGGTTAATAACATCACCAAGCGATCGATCCCAATCCCTAAACCACCTGTAGGCGGCATCCCATATTCCAAAGCGGTGAGAAAGTCTTCATCTACACCTTGGGCTTCTAAATCACCAGCAGCTTTCCGCGCCGCTTGTGCTTCTAAACGTTCTCTTTGGTCGATGGGATCGGTAAGTTCTGAGAAACTATTCCCAGTTTCTCGCCCTACTATAAATAACTCAAATCTTTCCACCAAACCAGGTTGAGAACGATGGGGTTTTGCTAAGGGCGAAATTTCTACAGGGTAATCAATTACAAAGGTAGGTTGAATTAAATTGGCTTCTACCTTCTCTTCAAAGGCTAAATTTAGTAACTTACCAATTGATTGAGCTTCATCTATACCAGGAATAGCAGCATTTTTACTTGCTGTTTTTGCTTCTTCCAAACTTTGGAACGAATTAAAATCCAAGCCTGTAAATTCTTTAACTAAATCGTGCATTGTCACCTGCCGCCAAGGTGGTGTTAAATCTATTGGTTCCCCTTGGTAGGTAATTTGTAATGTGCCGAGTACATCTTGGGCGACAGTAGTAATAATCCCTTCAGTCAACGCCATCATATCGTTGTAGTCGGCGTAGGCTTGGTAAATTTCAATCGTCGTAAATTCGGGATTGTGTCGAGTCGAAATTCCCTCATTGCGGAAAATTCGCCCCAATTCAAACACCTTTTCAAAACCACCCACAATTAACCGCTTGAGATGGAGTTCTGTGGCAATTCGCAGATACAACTCCATTTCTAAAGTGTTGTGGTAGGTGATAAATGGACGCGCATCTGCACCCCCAGTTTCACTTTGCAAAACTGGCGTTTCAATTTCCAGAAAATCCCGTTCTTCTAAATAACGACGAATACCAGCAGTAATTTGAGCGCGACGGCGAAAAGTTTGCCGTACTTCCGGGTTTACAATCAAGTCAACGTAGCGCTGACGGTAGCGCTTGGCAACATCCGTTAATCCATGCCATTTGTCGGGTAGCGGTAACAGGGATTTAGTGAGGATAGTATATTGTTTAACGTAGACAGATAACTCGCCCTTTTCAGTCCGTTTAATAGTACCTTTGGCTCCTAAAATGTCGCCTGCATCTGTAAGTTGTTTTAAGTGATTGAAGGCATCGGCATCAATATCTGCCATACCTTCTTGGATGCGATTTTTATCTAGATAAAGCTGAATTGTACCGGTTTCATCTTGCAAGGTGAAAAAAGCCAATTTACCGAAAACGCGACGCGCCATAATACGTCCGGCTATGGCAACTTCCAAATCAACTTCTTCGCCACTGGATAAATCGGCAAATTTTTCTTGCAACTGCGCTGCATGATGGGTAGATTCCCAACGATAGGCATAAGGGTTAGTCCCTAGCTGCTTGAGTTGTTCTACTTTCTCCAGCCTTGCGGCTCGGATATCTTCTTCCGACATGGTAACGAACTAAATAGGGCAAGATTAATTATAGATGCTGCCAAAGTTGAGAGTACAAGATAATCGCCTAAAAGTGATATGCGTAGGCGTAGCCCACTGTAGGTATCGCTAAAGGAAATCTAATGACACAAACTAGAGTGCGCCTGTGGACTGTAAACGAATATCACCGGATGTTTGAAACGGGTATTATTACAGAGGATGAACGGGTAGAACTGATTAACGGGCAAGTTATCCCGATGAGCGCCAAAAATCCTCCCCATGCAGCGACAACGCTGTGTGCATCTGATTATCTTAAGCGGCTGCTAGCAGAAGTTGCCTTAGTTCGGGTGCAAGATCCCATTCAGTTGAGCGAATACTCGGAACCTGAGCCAGATATTGCTGTTGTTCAGATTGATGCGCGAAAGTATATCGATCGCCATCCCGCACCGAATGAAATCTTTTTATTAATTGAGGTAGCGGATACAACACTAGAAACAGACCATAAACACAAAGCGCCTCTTTATGCGAAAGCAGGAATTAATGACTACTGGATTTTGGATGTGAATCAGCGTCAGGTTTATGTTTTTCGCGAACCAAGCTTGAAAGGTTACAATCTTGAATTTATTTTGCCGGAGGATGCAACATTATCCTTGATTGCATTTCCAGAAATTGAAGTCATGATTAATCAACTGTTTCCATAAGCCTCTCAGACTGTGGGTTAGAGGAATAATAGAAGTGGGATTCTAAGAATAAGTTGTACATCGCATTCATAATTAAAATAATTAAGTTAAATAAAGTAACATAGCATTTCCCAAATTAGTTGCTTCTATGTAGTAAGCAATTATTTCTTGGTAGTATTCTATTAAGTAGTCTACTGTCTCCGACTCTGACCAATCTATAATACTCACTCGTTCTTGTTTAATTTCTTCTCGCTTATACCTTGCTATAAAGCCATTTTCTGAAAGTTAAGATAAAGCTTTAGCTACTTGCCTCACTTCATCAGGTGGTAAATATCTGTGTTTACCATAACCTTCTTTATTTCCTATTTCTGTGCCACCCATAATAACATTCACCAAGGGTAAATGATCTATATCTAACGTAGGAATCGTGTACTGTTCTATGTGCCGTTGATTATTTATAATTTTATGAATTAGTTTAAAAAAACTCCAATTATTCAATGGAATTTTGGGTAAGTTATTTAGAGAATTTTCACTTACTAAAAAATATAATTTATCTGTATGTGTATATCCGGTTAGTAAAAAATGTAGTTCACGCCACGATTTTCCTAAAGATAATTCTGAGATTTGCCACTCCCTCAACATCTCTGCTTTTGTGTTTTATCTTTGTTGGTTATCTGCCCACTGAAATTTTTTAAATTTATCTTCTGAATCTTTCTGTATACTCAGCCGTGAGTTATCTGATATATAAATAGCTTCTTCCCAAAAGTGAGACTCAGGCAAATACTTAACACTAAAAAATATATCCAATAGAGAAGAATCTCTTTGAAAATTCTCTAACATTAAAGGTGATATTTGCTTAAGTTCAGCTACAATACCCATCCCATTTATATCTCTTTTTATTCAAAAAGGACAATTAGTATCTCGTAGGTTGGATTTGGTTCTGTAAAAAAAATTCTATAAATCTAAATTTATTTGGTTTTACTGTATTAAACTCATATTCACGATCTGCCCTATTCTTTGATAAAATTGGTATGAGACAGCGAAAATAAAAATTGCTTGCGATCGCTACTAAAAAATTATTAGGCGATCGCTAATTTTAAGCCTTTAGTTATGTCCTATTTTTAGCAAATGCCTAGATGAAATAGCCTTCATTTTCAAGTTAGTAAATTGCACGATCGCCTTTACAAAATCTTGCTGTTCTGGTTGTAAATTTAATTTTTCTAAAGCTTGCTTGATATTATTACCAGCCCGGAGATTGTGAGTAAGTTGGGCACGTTGGGCTGAGTTTAACACTGCCTCAATTTCCCTATTTCTTCTTTGACGCACAGCTTGGAGTTCTTGGCGCTGTAAAGGAGTCAGGTTAATCTCCGACGAGGTGGAGTAGCTTGCAGTTTTGGTAGTTTGGGCGGAAATGACACCAGAAATAGTATGGAGTTGAACGGGTGCAGCTAAGGCAATTCCCGGCATGAAGAGGACAAGAGCAAGAATATTAGCGAACACAGATAGCCGTTTTATCAAGTAAATTGCCATATTGAGAAATATCTAGTACACTGCGGCGAAAGTTTGCTCACTTTAACAAGTTGCTCAAGTCCCAAAACCAGGAATTAAACGCTTGAGGGCACGACTGGCAACGTCGCCATAGCGCAGTTCTCCACACAGAATTTTACCCATAATTTTCGCACCGGAAGGGCGCTTAACACCAACTTTGTAGCCAATGCCAGGAAAGCGATAAAATGCTCCACCTAATTTTTGCGCCCAAGCCATTTCAGTACCCCATTCTTCATTAATCACTTCGCTATATTTTTCTAAAGCGTTGGTATCACCAGAAAGTGCCTCATTAATCGCTCCTGCTGCAATTAAACCGCTAAAAATTGACGGACGAATGCCTTCTGCTGTCATCGGATCGACTACACAAGCAGCTTCCCCAGCTAAAACTGCATTTTGAGTATGCAACTTTTGGTTGCCATCCCACAAGCAAAGAGGATAACCATATTGCTTGCCAGTTTTGATATCTACATTAAACGATCGCGCGTACTCATCTAAAATTTTCTTAAAATCCTGGGGTTTGCCGCCGACAAATGTACCGACACCAATGGAATAACCGTCCGCCTTCGGGAAGTTCCAAATGTAGCCGTTTTTCACCAAGCCAAACTCGAAATGAATTGTAGATTTATCCTTGACCTCCGCGGCCACTTCTGCTTCTAAAGCTCCTGCTAAACGGCGTTTACGATCTTTGAAGCCTAGCCATTTTGCCATTGGCCCTTTAACACCATCAGCCGCGATTAAGTAACGACCTGTAACTGAGCCATTAGCTGTGTTAACTTGCCAGTAATCACTTTGAAACTCAATACCCGTTACTTCCGTATTATCTCGTAGTTCAGCTCCTTGCTTTTGCCCTTGCTGCACTAGGAAATGGTCAAAAGTATCTCGTCTCACCATCCAGACTGGTTCAATTGTTGCGATTTTTGCTTCTACGGGGTCGCCCAAATTCCAGGTAAAGCGAAGGGAGTCGGCTTTTACAGAAATTACTGGGCTAAAATCAAAGTCGAACCATTGAGCGATCGCTGGAGATACACCACCACCACAAGGTTTATATCTTGGCAGAGATTCTTTTTCCAACACTAATACTGAGCGACCTTGTTTGGCTAAATGATATGCAGCTGTTCCACCAGCTGGCCCAGCGCCGACGATGATGCAGTCGTACATATTGAATTTTTGCTCCAGAATTAGTTTATTTTCTATTGAGTAGGGGCAATTGATGAATTGTTCCTACTTTAATTATTCATGTCTACTTACTTACTCGATCAATTTTTCTAGAATTTATGCAATAACTTAAGAAATGATAAAGGCTGAAGAATTTATCCATTATCCTTCAGCCTTTATCATTTCTTAAGACTTGAGACTTTAAACAGTCGTGATGTCTTTTTCTTTTTCTGCCAACAGTGCATCTATTTTGGCAGTATACTCATTTGTCAATTTTTGCAACTTGTCTTGTTGGTCTTTTGATTCATCTTTGGAGATTTCAGAGGCTTTCTCCTGTTTGCGAATGGCGTCTATAGCATCGCGGCGAATGTTACGAATAGCAACACGACCCTCTTCAGCATACTTGGATGCCATTTTGACAAATTCTTTACGGCGTTCGCTGGTTAAGGGCGGAATATTCAACCGGATTACAGAACCGTCGTTACTAGGTGTTAAACCCACATCTGAGAGGGAAATAGCCTTCTCAACGATGTTTAGGGTGTTGCGCTCGTAGGGTTGAATTAAGATTGTCGTAGCATCTGGCGTGCTAATATTTGCCAGTGATTTCAAGGAAGTAGGCGAACCGTAATAGTCCACCAATACCTTATCTAATAGACTCGCATTGGCGCGACCAGTGCGAATCGAGTTAAAAGCCCGTTGAGTTGCCTCAACGGTTTTTTGCATCGTACTTTCAGCTTCAGCTAATTTCACAAGAACCTCCCACAAGGGTGCCGATGGATTCTCCCAAGACTGCTCGGTGGATATTTCCTCGCACCGTTAGGTCAAATACCAGAATTGGGATATTATTTTCTTTACACAAGGCGATCGCAGTACTATCCATCACCCGCAAATCTTGGGCTAAAACGTGCGCGTAGGTTAAGCTATTGTAACGCTTGGCGTCAGGATAAATATGAGGATCGGCATCATATACTCCATCTACTTTGGTGGCTTTAAAAATCACCTCAGCATCGATTTCTGCTGCTCTTAATGCCGCAGTCGTATCTGTAGTAAAAAAGGGATTTCCTGAACCAGCACCAAAAATTACCACCCGTCCTTTTTCAAGATGACGGATGGCACGACGACGAATATATGGTTCTGCTAATTCTTGCATAGCGATCGCGGTTTGCACCCGCGTCTGTACTCCTATGTGTTCTAGCGAATCTTGCAGCGTCATGGCATTCATTACCGTGGCAATCATCCCGATATAGTCAGCGGTTGCCCTGTCCATCCCCGCCGACGCTGCTTTAACGCCACGAAAAATATTGCCACCGCCAACAACTATGGCGATTTGAGTACCAGTCGCTATCACCTCTGCTAATTCTTGTGCTATTCCTTTGACTACTTCTGGATCAATGCCATAGCCCATGTTGCCCATTAAGGCTTCACCGCTCAGTTTGAGTAAAACCCGTCGGTAATTCGTTCCCATGAAGTTACGCTTTATCAAAAAAGTTGCAATTGCCTCCAATTTAAGATAACAGTTACAGGGACTATCTATGTCTAGTTACGCCAAATCAATGTAGTACCTACTGGTTCTGTTTGTGGTATGGCTATTTCTTCACCTTTAAACAGAGAAGCGATCGCAGTTCTCAAATAATCCTCTCCCACTGGTAATGGTTCTTGGGGATGATTATCAATTTTACCTTTATAGCGGACTATACCGTTAGTATCTATGAGAAAGGCTGTTGGTGTTTTTGTTGCGCCGAAACTGCCGGTCACATCTTGCGTTGAGTCCCACAGGTAGGGGAAATTCAACTGGTGACGTCGGGCAAAAGCTTTCATATTTTCAAAGCTTGACCTAGTGTCGTAGTCAACATTACTACCATTGAGTCCAATTAGTGTGAAGCCTTTTGGGGCAAATTCGGCTTGAATGTTTTTTAGTCTGCCTAAATACCGATCGACATAAGGGCAGTGGTTACACATAGAAATAACGCCGACTGCTCGGAACTTCTCAAGATAACGCCTGAGATGGTGTACTTGACCATCAATTCCTGGCAATTCAAAATCTGGTGCATAGCTCCCAACGGGAGTATCAATTGTTTCTAGTAGATTCATGATTTCTGGCCCGCAGAACTAGGAACAAGAAAAATATTGTTAAATTCAGCGTCAGTTTCCAGTTGCAAACCACCCCTTAGCCGATGCCTCATATTCGCCAATCTTATAGACCAAATTTGCGATCGTAAATTGTAAAACTACTGAATCTAGCACTGATGCTAATTCACTCACATCTAAAAAATAGCCCAAATATTACTCATATTAGAAACGTTATGATTTTTAATACTGACATCATCTCAGTTGTGAGTAAATTACCTCTATCAATAAGATGAAAACTTTCTATACTGGATAAAACTATCAGCTTAGAAGCTTTTGTGGTATATGTATAGGCTATCACTAGAGCCAAAGATTTATTTTGAAAATCTGATAAATTTTCTGCAAATTCAAAACAATTTTACTTGTGCTTTGCTGCTAAAAAGCTTTTAGCATTCTTTACATCAAATTTCCCATGACAACCTCAAGTTCAAAAACAGCACTTAACTCTACAAAAACCTGGATTTGGCAAGATTTTCCGATCTGTTACCAAACCCAAGGAACTACTGGGCCAGCTGTTGTCCTGGTGCATGGATTTGGTGCTTCTTGGTGGCACTGGCGAAAAAATATTCCGGTATTAGCGGAAAATTGCCGTGTTTATGCGATCGATTTAATTGGTTTTGGGGCTTCTGCAAAACCTCAGCCTGGTGAAAAAATTAACTACACACTAGAAACTTGGGGACAACAAGTAGCAGATTTTTGCCGTGAAGTAGTGGGTGAGCCAGCTTTTTTAGTGGGAAATTCCATTGGCTGTATTGTTGCTATGCAAGCAGCAGTAAGCAACCCAGATATTGCCTTGGGAGTTGCTTTACTCAACTGTTCTTTACGGCTGTTGCACGATCGCAAACGGGTAACTTTACCTTTATCTCGTCGTTACGGAGCGCCTTTGCTGCAACGGGTGCTATCTATTAAACCAGTTGGCGATTTCTTTTTCAATCAACTCGCCAAACCGAAAACGGTGCGGAAAATTTTGCTGCAAGCTTATGCGAATCCTGAGATGGTAACAGATGAGTTGGTAGATATTCTCACTTCACCAGCAAGCGATCCGGGGGCTGGGGCTGTGTTTCTGGCTTTTACTTCTTATTCTACAGGGCCATTGCCTGAAGACCTTTTACCATTGTTACAGTGTCCGGCGATTATTTTGTGGGGAACGGCCGATCCGTGGGAACCAATTAAGTTAGGGAGAGAATTAGCTAACTTTGGGCAAGTAGAAAAGTTTATTCCTTTAGAGGGAGTGGGGCATTGTCCGCAGGATGAAGCGCCGGAGTTAGTCAATCCGATTTTACTCGATTGGATTTTGGAGCGATCGCCGTAATAAACTCGGCTCAATTTTCACGTAATGGATGGTGTTGAATATAATCAAAAAGATTTATTTTTTGTTAATTGAGCCGATACGAAAAATTGGCAATAGGACTATGGTCTTAATTAAATTAAGAGTTTGACTTAGCGATAAAGCCCTCCTATTAGAGAGGGCTTTATTATAGTTCTTAAAGTTTTAGTCCAAAAAATTTTAATACCAATTCAATTAATGATTGCAACACATCCTTGGGTAAAGACGCGATTCATCGCGTCTCTACAAAGAGTCTATTTGTCCCATTCTTTTTTCAAATTGGTATAACTACTTCTTCTTATCTTCATCTAGTGCTTTTTGGATAGCTTGGCGACAAAATTCAGGAGGATCGTCCTTAGCCTTTACCTCTTCCTTCATTTCCTTAGAGACTCTAAAACTCAATTGGTCAGTTAATGGCTTATCTCCCTTTGGTTGCGCTGGTTCAAAATTTTGAGGGTTCCCTTTAGGATTAGGCATTGTTGAGAGATATAAATATAGCTTGAGACGAACGAAACCATTAGAATAGAGTTTTATATCGGTGGCGATACCCAGTCTACAAAACAAGTTCACCACCGATACCACTTTTACAAGAGGTAACTCTATTTTATGTTTACAAGGTCAAAACTCGAAATCAAAACTATTGCTGAATTGAGAGACTTGTGTAGGCGTTACGGATTGAAGCCTACTGGGAACGGAGGGTACAAGACCAGTTGGATTGTTACCTTAATGGCATTCCCACAGATAGCACTCGCTCAACTAAGGCAAGGAAGAGGGTTGAAGTCACCAGGTTTTAGCGTTATTCAATTTCTTGAAGGTGTAGTAGATGAGATGAACTCACCCACAGATGAGCAAGCGGCGCTGATTAAGCTGACAATGGAAGGAAAGGCTATGAGCTACCCTGACAGATACGACCAAGAAAGCTTGCTTAACTTGCACAAGGCTAAGATGTATCTTGAAATTGCGATCGGACTGCTAAACCAGTAAATCAGTTTTGAGGGTTTGTAGTAAGCACTTTAGTGCTTAGAAAATAAGGACTAAAGTCCTTACTACGAACTTCCTTACCCGTATTAGACTCAATTGAGAAGCGCTACATTTATTAACTAACAATAAATTTTTGGCACTGTCTCTTATTTGCTCAACTAGGAATAGGAGTCTAGGCAATTACTAATTCAGAACTAACTGACTTAAAAAGAAGGCAAGGGCTGCACTACCCAAAGGAACTGTCAAATTGTCAATACCCAAAAATGAAACAGCTTCTAAACCAGTAGCGATAACTGCAACTAACAGTGATACTGCCCAAGTTTGCCAACTGTTTCCTTGAGTTCCAACTAAAATCAAACTACTGACAACATAGCTAACAAGCATCATAGTTAGGGAGCCTTCCCAACTTTTTTCTGTCCCAAAAACTTTATACTTATGTTTACCAAAGCGTTGCCCAATTAAGGCTGCTAATCCATCTCCCCAAGTCATTACTAAAATTCCGAGTGCTGCGTACTGGGGTTGTTGCAAGTACCAAAACCAAGCAACTAAAATACCGAAACTAACAGAGTAAAAAAATGTCCCTAAGCTTTGCCGTCCAACGCTATTAATACCAGGAAGAATCGGCAATCGGTAGGATAATAAGGTGATTGCACTCGCTAAAATAGAAGCTGTAATCCCTACGCTGGCGGGAATATCTAGCCACCAGGCGATTAAAATCACATTCCCAGTGCCAATATGAACAATCTTCCGCACGATTTCTGGCTTGTCGGCAAAGCGGTTTACCACCCCTGCAATCAGGAGGATGAGTAACACCCAGATTGCAGCGATGCCTTCGGCGGGCAAAGCCAACGCAATTTGCAGCCAGAAAACCGGAATTGAGGTGAAGTCAGAAAATGTAATTAACAAAGATGCGACAAAATGAAAAGTTTTACCCCTGTTACTAATTTATAAGATTTGGGTAGCTGCAATGAAATTATTATTTATTTGGCTGATTCGGGGCTACCGAATGTTTATCTCGCCGTTGTTTCTCCCAACTTGTCGCTTTCAACCAACTTGTTCGATGTATGCTATTGAAGCTATTGAACGATTTGGTGTGTTGCGTGGTAGCTGGATGGCAACTCGGCGGATTTTGCGCTGTCATCCGTTTCATCCGGGTGGTTACGACCCAGTGCCAGAGGTGGTGGAAAAGGTGAAGGAGGAGTAGTTTTGTGCGGTGGGGAATTGAGGGGTGAAATTTAAACGCAAAGGGGCGCAAAGGGAAGCGCAGAGGGACGCGGAGAATGAGAAGAGGGGTAAATTATTAAAGGATGTGTTGGTGGGTATAGCTATTTGGGGAGATGTCAACAGATGAGGTTGTCATCTAGCGTGGGAAGGTTGAATAATTTAATTTAGACTTACGATGATTAATTTTACTGCGATTTCTATACCTGAACCACAAATTCCTACTCCTGGCCCGAGTCCGCTACCTAGTCCCAATCCTGAGCCGAATCCGCTACCTAGTCCCGAACCTGTACCGGGGCCAGCGATTCCTCAACCGTTACCGGGGCCTGTACCAGAACCAGTACCTGCTCCCATTCCTCAGACGGTTCCAGGGACAATTCCCCAAACCATACCGGAACCTGTTTAGATTAACTTGGTAATGTAATCCAAAATCTCAAATCTAAAATCCAAAATGCTAAGAGCCGGAATTGTCGGACTTCCCAACGTCGGAAAATCTACTTTATTTAATGCTGTAGTTGCTAATGCCAAAGCTGAAGCAGCTAACTTCCCTTTTTGCACGATTGAACCGAATGTCGGCGTTGTCGCAGTACCGGATGAACGGTTAAATGTTCTTGCTAAGATTGCCAGTTCGGCACAAATTATCCCGGCGCGGGTTGAATTTGTAGATATTGCCGGTTTAGTTAAAGGTGCAAGTCAGGGTGAGGGATTAGGGAATCAATTCCTGTCCCACATCCGGGAAGTTGATGCGATCGTCCATGTGGTACGTTGTTTTGAGAATGACGATATTATCCACGTTGCTGGTTCTGTTGATCCAGCGCGAGATATTGAAATCATTAATATAGAACTGGGTTTATCAGATTTAGCACAAATTGAACGGCGAATTGACCGCACTCGTAAACTAGCTCGTACTAGCAAAGATGCACAGTTTGAAATCACAGTCTTAGAAAAATTAGCTGCGGCTTTAAATGAAGGTAAATCGGTGCGTCAGGTAAGCTTGAATGAAGAAGAAGCAGTAATTATTAAAGGATTGGAACTGCTGACTTATAAGCCAATTATCTATGCTGCCAATGTATCTGAAGATGAGTTGGCTACTGGTAATCATTTTGTCGAAACAGTGCGGCAAATTGCAGCAGCAGAAAATGCCCAAGTTGTGATAGTTTCGGCTCAAGTTGAAGCTGAATTAGTGGAATTACTAGAGGAAGATAAAGCTGATTTTCTTGCGTCTTTGGGTGTGGAAGAAGGCGGTTTGAAATCATTGATTCGGGCAACTTACACGCTTCTAGGCTTGCGGACATATTTTACCTCCGGTCCCAAAGAAACCCGCGCTTGGACAATTAATGCGGGAATGTCTGCACCTCAAGCTGCTGGTGTAATCCACAGTGATTTTGAGCGGGGATTTATCCGCGCCGAAACTGTTGCTTATAAAGATTTAGTAACAACTGGTTCGATGAATGCAGCGAAGGAAAAAGGGTTGGTTCGCAGTGAAGGGAAAGAGTATGTTGTGCAGGAAGGAGATGTAATGTTGTTCCGATTTAATGTGTAGGGGTAATTAATCACTGGCCGTTATCGATAAGATAATGGTCAACCTACACCAATTTGCCTAGGCTTTGCCCGCTGTAAGCATCGCACCAAATAAATTGACAAATATTCTATAAGGTGCGTCAAGATATGCAAGGCGATGCCTGCGGCGGGCAAAGCCTACGCAAATAAACCAGCAATCCTGCAAATCTAATAGCTACTTCCACCCACAATATAGCCAAGCTGTGAGTATCGGTAAAATAAGTCTGTTAACGGATGCTCAATCATATCAAATCCAAGCAATTTGCACCCGCTTAATAAAGCAGCGTTTTGTACTCACAGCTAACAGTATACTTACGTAAGCATTTGATTCATGATAGTACTTTCTGCAAAGAAAGCAATAATTCGTTAACAGTATAGGGCTTTGACAAAAACGTATTGACACCAATAGCTGCTACTGCACTGAGCTTCTTGTCAGACATAAGTCCACTGCTGGCAATAATTTTGACTTGGGGGTTAATTTTTTGCAAGGTACGTATGGCTGTTAAACCATCCAGTGAGGGCAGCATAATATCCATAAGAACGGCACTAATTTTGTCTCTATTTTGAGCATATAGTGCGATCGCTTCAATGCCATCATTGGCAACTAAGATTTTGTAGTTGTAAGCTTCTAATGATGTTGTCGTAATCTCTTGAATGGCGGCTTCATCATCGACAACCAAAATCAATTCTCCATGTCCTGTCTGTGGTGGCAAATTTTCGGGGCTAATTGTTTCCATTCCCCCCACTGCTGGCAAGTAAACTTGAAAGCTAGTGCCACTTGCCAGTTCACTATACACATTTACAAAACCTCCGTGACTTTTAACGATTCCCAATACCGTGGAAAGTCCTAAACCAGTGCCCTGTCCGACATCTTTTGTAGTAAAGAATGGCTCGAAAATTCTATCTAGCATTTGTTTCGGAATCCCAACTCCAGTATCGGAGACAGTAATCACTATGTAAGGCCCCTCTTTGGCTTCTAGGTTCATGCGGGCATAATTTGCGTCAATCAACATATTTTCGGCAGAGATACTCAAAGTACCACCATTGGACATAGCATCGCGGGCGTTAACGCAGAGGTTCATCAGCACTTGATGCAGTTGAGTACTATCTCCAGAAACCATCCACAAATCTTGCGGTACATTAGTGCTGATTTCTATCGATTTGGGAAAGGTCTCTTTAAGAATCTTGGCAATTTCTACAATTATATGTTTGAGTTGCAAAGTGATGTGCTTCCCTTCTACACCCCGCGCAAAGGAAAGTACCTGTTTGACTAAATCAGCACCGCGTCTAGCGTTAATTTCTAAAATTTCTAGGAGATGACGAGTCCGCTCATCTGCATTAGGAAATTTTAGCGGTAGCAGTTGCGCTCCTGCCAAAATCGGTGTCAGGATGTTGTTGAGGTCGTGAGCAATACCACTAGCTAAAGTGCCAATACTTTCCAGGCGTTGAGCGCGAAATAATTGGGCTTCTAGGTGCTTTTTCTCGGTAATATCTGTGTCAACGGTGAGAATTGATTTGGGTTTTCCTTGTTCATCGCATACCAGAGTCCAACGACTAGCCACAAGGACTTCTTTGTTCATTTTAGTAAGTTTTGTTAATTCGCCCTGCCACTTCCCTTTACTAATAGCTTGCAATAGAGCCGCTTCAATTTCCGGTGAAGGTTCGTCATACAAAAGTTCGCTAGCATTTTTACCCCAAGCCTCTGTAGCTTGCCAACCGTAAAGTGTTTCTGCACCTTTATTCCAGAAGATAATTTGATTGTTTAAATCTCGGACGCAGATAGCATCTGTGGTGACATCTAGTAATGCTGCTTGTTCGCGAATTTTTTCTTGTGCCAATTTGCGGTCGCGTAATGCAGCTTGTCGTTCGCTAATATCTATACTGGCGCATGTCACTCCAACAATTTCTTGGGTTTCATTCCGTAGTGGCTCGACAGTTAAATCGTAATATCGCGTTGTATCTTTGATGGTAATTGATACTTCTTCTCGCGTTCCGATGCCTGTAGTCAGCACTCCACGTTTAATTGCGACGAGACGTTGAGCATCTTCTATTGGGACGATATCTAAGTCTTGCTTGCCCAATATTTTCTCAACTGTCAATCCAGATGGCGGATTGTAAACCCAGGTGTACCGCAAATCTCTATCCTGGTTATAGACAAAAATTGGAGAATTTTTCAGAGCAACCCGAAATCGCTCCTCACTCTGCCGCAGTGCGTTGTCTGCCTGCTGACGTTCGATGGCATAACGCATAGATCGCACCAGCAAGTCGCCAGTTACTTGCCCCTTCACTAAATAATCTTGCGCTCCTTTTTGCATTGCCCTAGTTGCCAGGGTTTCATCATTTATACCCGTCAGCACAATAATTGGAGTTGCTTTTGCCTGATTATGAGCCATGACAAAAGTTTGTAATCCCTGGCTATCTGGCAGCGAGAGGTCTAACAAAATTACATCAAAAATTTCGTTTGTTAAGTAGTTGAGTGCTTCATAAAGCCGTTCAACGGGCATCAACTCAACTATAACTGTGGTAACTTCTTTGAATAACTCTTGTAACAATAAGACATCACCAGGGTTGTCTTCTACTAACAAGACTTTAATAATATTTTTACCTGCCATTTCCACTACTCCGGTGGCAGTTTTACGATCGCAAACCAAAAATTTTCTATTGATTGGACAATTTTAACGAATTGATCGAAATCTACTGGCTTAGTTATATAACAGTTAGCAAAAAGGTTATAGGCTTTGAGGATATCTTCTTCAGCCTGGGAAGTAGTCAAAACTACTACAGGAATTCGTTTGAGGTTTTCATCTCCTTTTATTTCTGCTAATACCTCTCGTCCATCTTTTTTCGGAAGGTTAAAATCGAGCAGTACAATATCTGGATGAGGTAATTTAGCATATTTTCCCTGTTTTCGCAAGAATGCCATTGCCTCTACACCATCCTCGACTACGTTTAAATGAATTGAGATTTTACTATCTTCTAGGGCGATGCGTGTAAGTTGGACATCGCCAGGATTATCCTCTACTAACAAAACCTCAATAGGCATAATCGCTGTTATGGTGTTTACCATTGCTTACCTACTCTATCTGGAATTGTGAAGTAGAAAGTCGAGCCTTGACCCAGTTTCGACTCAACCCAAATCCGGCCACCGTGGCGTTCGATAATTTTCTTACAAATTGCCAGACCAATTCCAGTACCTAGATACTTGTCTCTACCGTGCAAGCGCTGAAAAATTATAAAAATACGTTCACTATATTCGGATTCCAAACCAATTCCATTATCACGCACCCAGAACAACCATTCATCCTCCGAGGGGGTAAAATTTAAATTTTTTCCATCTAATATATTTGTATCTCTCTTACTTACTCCAATGTGAATTAATGGCTGTTGACGATCGCAAAATTTGATCGCGTTAGCAATCAGGTTTTGAAATACTTGTGTTAATTGGGTAGGATCGGCTATTACTTCAGGTAGAATATCATAAGTGACAACTGCTTTACTATCTGCGATCGCCACTTGAAGATTAGCAAGCACCTGTTCTAAGACAACACTACAATCAACTGGCACAAAAGGCTGTCCACGGGTGCTGACGCGGGAATAGTTTAACAAATCGTTGATTAGGGTCTGCATCCGGCTGGCCCCATCTACTGCATAGGTGATAAACTGATCCGCATTGGCATCCAGTTGATTTTTGTATCTCCGCTCCAGCAATTGTAAATAACTAGTTACCATCCGCAATGGCTCTTGCAAATCATGGGAAGCTACGTAGGCAAACTGTTCTAATTCCGCATTAGAACGAGTAAGTTCCTGACTTTGCTGGGTTTCTTTTTCTAATAGTTTTGCCTGAGATAAAGCAATCCCAATTTGGTTCGCTAATTGCTGTAACAAATCCATTTCAAACTGATTCCACTGTCGAGGTGCGCTACACTGATGAGCTAGCAATAAGCCCCAAATATCCTCCCTGACAATAATCGGCACTACAAGGTTAGCCCTGACAGCAAACTGCTGAAGAAATTCTCGATGGCATGGTTGGATATGAGCAGATTCAATGTCTTCAAGGGCGCTTACTCTTCCCTGGCGATATCTTTCTATATAGTCTTCTTTGAAGCAGGGGTCAAAAAGATTTTTTCCTAGAATTACCGGCCAACCAGGCAGCACTGCCTCTTGTACCACTGTTCCCGAACCGTCAGGTTCCAGTCGAAAAATTAATACACGGTCAGCTTGTAGTAGTTTTTGTACCTCTGTGACAGTGGTTTGAAGAATTTCATCTATTTGTAAAGATTCTCGAATTTTCAGGGTGATTTCGGCAAATAGTTGCGATCGCAGATTTTGCCGCTTTAATTCTTCATCTGCCTGCTTGCGATCTGTGATATCAGTATAAGAACCAACCATCCGCACTATATCACCCAATGCGTCCCAAAGTGCCTGTCCTCGATCTAGAATCCATTTATAGCTGCCATCTTGGCACTGGACTCGATATTCACAGACGTAAAACGGTGTTTTCTTGGCAAAGTGGTCTTGGAAAGCCTGAAGTACCCAATCTCGCTCATCGGGATGGATTCGTTTTATCCATTCATCCCAATGGTTGGAAACTTCGTAGTCTTTATAGCCGAGCATTTCCTTCCATCGAGTTGAGAAGAACACTTCATTAGTCTTGAGGTTCCAATCCCAAATACCATCATTATTACCGTGTAATGCTAATTGCCAACGTTCTTCACTTTCTCGTAGTGCTGCTGCTGTTTTCCGTCGTTCAGTAACATCTTGAAAATAAACAGACAAGCCGTCTTTAGCTGGATAGGCATGAACTTTAAGCCACTGCTGCTGTGGCAGATACAACTCCTCAAATTCGACACTAACCTGTTCTAAGACTGCCCTGCGATATTCACAATCAAATGTTGTGCCGATAATTTCTGGAAACACCTCCCAGATATTTTTACCCAAAAGCTGATTGTGAGTTTTTTGCAATAGCCGTTCTGCTTGACCATTAATATAGGTGAATTGCCACTTTTGATCTAGGGCAAAAAAACCATCAGTGATACTTTCGAGAAGATTGGTGATGCGGGTTTTGGCGGCTTCAGATTGGGCGCGGGCTGCTTGCTCGTGTGCCACTAGTTTCTCAGTAACTTTAGATACCTCACTTACATGACGCCTGAGTTCGAGTTGGTCAATTACCAGGCGACTCAAACCCACAAATGCCTCCACTTGTTTTTGGCTTAGTTGTCGTGGAACTTGGTCAATCGCGCACAGAGTTCCCAACATATCTCCCTTCGGAGTAATTAAGGGTACACCTGCATAAAACCGTATATATGGATAGCCAGTTACTACCGGATTACTTGCCAACTTTTCATCAGCTAGGGTATCAGAAACCACTACAACATGACGCTGCTCTTGGCAAAGATAAGATAATCCAACACTCCGGGGCATTTCTGATACATCTAAACCTATTTTTGCCTTAAACCATTGACGGTTTTCATCAATAAAATTTACCAAGGATATGGGAGTGCCACAAATAAAGGCCGCTAACCGAGCAAGATTGTCATAAGCTTCTTCGGGTTCTGTGTCAAGAATTTGATACTGGCGGAGGGCTTCTAACCTCGCTATTTCTGTATCAATATGTCTAAATTTCATTAACTTTTTTTAAAAAAATCTAAATGTTATATCCAGTCAGCAACATGATTATCTCAAGAATAGCTTAAGTTTTTTTAATAATTATTAATACTTTCCTCACCTTTGGCTGTTCAGGAAAGTTTGTTAAAAGCGATTCTTAAAGGATGTTTGAAAAGTATTTTTCGTAACATCTAAGCCTTAAAAGCCTAACTCTCCCAGCCCCCTTTGCCTACAAGATAATCGGCGTTTCAAAGTCTCGCTCCGTTTCAGGGAGAAATTTGAAGAGGGGTTTTAAGTATACTTTACAACTTTTTCAACAAGCTTTTATCAACCACTGCCTGTCTACGCCACAAATTTATTGCGTAGGCGTAGTCCGTCGTAGACATCGCCCTAATCCTAGTGTAGACAAGTTTAGGACTAATTGTATTTACTGTGCATGATTAGATTTAGTTATTAGACATAAGAGATTTAGTGAGTTTACCGGAGTAATTTACCAGTCGCACTAAACCATTCTAGGTCGATGCGATCGTCTTCTACTGTGTCGAAATTCTCAGGAAAACTGGCTTTTACATTAATGCGAAATTTATCTACATCAGCATTAATGCACAGCGGCTAATTGTGAGATATCGCTCTAGTATTTCCAATACATGGCTAAGGGTATCCTCAATTAGCTCAATCAGTCTACTCCGGATGTATAAATAAACTCTACTAGAAAGCAGCAAATGTATCAAATTTGCCGACGAGAGCGAGTAGCCTGAAGTATATTTTTACTCCACTTTTTAAGTTATTAGTCTTTAAGTACGTATTTATACGGCTAAATAATCGCTCAATTTTTGAGTTGTGGTGATTTCGCTGAGGTTGAATTTTTGCTCAAGAATTACACTCTTGTTGCAGTAAATCTGCTTAATCCTATTTTATTATTTGCCGACAGGATAAGAAAGAAAACTTTTTTGACTATCTATATTTACTGAAACACTGTTGAATCCATTCATCAAATCAAATAAATCCAAAGACTAAGTATTAAATAATGGTTAATTTTCGACATTAGCCAATGCTCAATAGTTTGAATAGCCAAAAAAATTATTTTGAAACCATTGAAAAATTCAAATCGAAGAACTATCAATATCTCCCTAATGAGATTCAGAAAACATATCAAAATTCTTGGTATTTGTTTGTTGTTTTCAACAATTTTATACAAAATTGTATTTATTAAATTATCTGCGATCGCTCTAAGCATAGACAGGCATAGTATTGATTTAATCGCTAATCATAACAAGTCATTAATAAATTCAGATCGAAAAATAAATAACTTGCAAAGCCAAGAACTGTTAAAACAGGCTTTAAGAAAGTCTAACTCTAACTTAGAGAAGCCAAAACAGTTACGCAAATTCACCATTGCTGACGTTATCCCGATTGAAGAATACAAAGAAAAGCCTCCCCAGCTACCTGAAGAAGACCGAGAAAAGCCTCAACCAAATACAATTCAGCCATCAACAAATTCAAATCCGTCAAAACCATACACACCCCAGCAACAAATATTAATAGAAAAACTACGCCGAACAAAAAAGCAACCACAAGCAATCCAAAAGACAATAATTCTTGATGCCCTAACATTTAGTGCCAACAAGTATCCTTGGATTATTAACCCTACAGATAACCTTACTTTTTCCACTGAATTATTTAAGCCAAATAAAAATCAAAATTATATAGATACGGATATAAGAGTAAGATTTTCTGGAGAGAATCAGATTATTGATAAATTTACTTATGCCAAATTTCCCAAGACTGACCAGTTTTACTGGGTTCTCGATGGCAATAGAATAGTAGTTGAAACGAAAGGCTCCCAAGTCGGTATCATCTCTCAAGGAAGACAAACTAATACTTATATCACCCAAAATGTTACCTCACAACAGGCATTTTGGGGATTGCAAACTCTGTTCGCTATACCTACAGATTTTCAGAATTTATTTGGAGACGTTGATACTCAAAATTTTTCCATAACCTCAATAGTTGGACAATTGGTAAATCTTGAAGGGATACCTGCTGGCAGAGTTACCATTAATAGTGGAATTGACTCAAACAATCCTAATGTCACAGTTTTAAGAAATCCTATTCCAGCTATTGGTAGTGGTTCTACTTTGAGTATTAATGGTGGACAAGCTTTATTTCAAGCTTTAGATGCTGCCAATGCCCCCAAAATTTTGCAAGGCTTTCCAACGACGAATATACAGCCTTTACTAGATGATGGAAATGTCAAACTCAAGATAGGCGAAATCATTCCTAATAGTGCCCTAGAAGCCACTGGTATCTCCTGGGGAAATATCTTGACAGGAGAAGGTTTTGGTTTTAATGCTCCTATCTCTTCCTTACCAGGTATTAAGGTTGCTCAACTTGGCAAATTTGATAATTATGATTTATTAAATGTAGCAGTCAATCCTTTTCTTTCTCAATCGGAGAAAGACTTTCATTATTTTAACTCTTTAATGTGGTTATCTTTAGGGAGAAGACAACCTGTATTTCAGACGCTATCTCAAACTCAAAAAAGTTCAGATTGGCATAGGCTATATGTTAGCCGTCCTCATAATCGCAGTTTAATTCAATACGATCCAGTTGCAGTCAAGGCTACTTATTCTAATATTTTTTCTGCTCCAGGATTATCTCTGACAGCGAAATTCAGCGATACTAGTCTTGATGCTATTCAATCAGTAAATTCTACATTAGGTTTGTTATTAGGTGAAGTTTTTGAAGCTATTCAAATTGATAATATTCAACAAGGTCTACAAGAAGCTAGACAAAAATTTAAGGATGGAGAAGGCTTTACTTCTTTAAGTACAACTGCTACATCTGAACAAAGAAGACAAATCAATAACAGGCTGAATCGCACTTTATCTTATGCTAATGCATCTAGTGGACTAGAGCAGGTATCTGGAACTTATACATTTCCTAGTCAAGTCACTCCTCAGAACTCTAGTATTTTACAAATAAGAACGGGAAACCACAAACGAGCAGTTCAATTTCTTGGAAGAGATATTTCTATTTTAAAGGAAGGTAATACATTCTTTTCTGATTTAAGGCTTTCTAATAAAACTTTTGGCCCTCTGACTTACATTGGTATTCCGATTCCTTTAACTGATACTTCTATTGATCCTATTAACCAATCATCTGCTGCCGAAGTAATTTTGACAAGTCCCCAAGGACAACAATTTGTACAAAAATTTAATTCCTCAGATTCGACAATAGTACCAATTCAAGCGCGAGCAGCCGATTTAGCATTCGATTATATGGAACTCACTAGAGTTGACAAAATTGGTGTTAGTTTTAATAGCTTTAATGGTTATCTTTCATTGCCGACAGTTGAATTATTAGCAGCAGGTTCTTCTGGAAATTTTAATTATAGTGCTAATGTAGGAACATGGTTTAATATAGATGCTAACTCAGCCCCAGGCGTTTCTAATAATAATTTAGGAATAGAAGAACCAACATTAGGTTTCTATACTAATATACTTCTTAACTATATTAAAACTGATGTGCGGTTAAATTCAGCCAAAAGGCCTGTAGCTATTAACACTCACGTACCATACTTAAGAGTTGATTGGAATAGTGCTTCTAATAAAAATAATCCTTTTTCTACTTATTTAAGTTATTTATATCAGCATCAAGAAAGGAATTTTGGTTTTTCTTTAGCTCCTGGCATTGCTTTTGTTGAGAATAATAGCAATGGTGAATTTCTAGGTCTTTTTAATGGAGAATTTAGTACTAGTCATGGTATGAACCTCAAGACAAATTTGGAGATGGGTAAAGAGTTTTTCTTTCAATTTCAGGGTTTACACAAAATTAGCAAAAATCTTTCTGCTGGCGTTTATTTTAAAAATTATGCTATTAATAATGTAGGTTTGAGCAGCCGAGTTTCTGGCTTCAATTATGGAGTTATTCTAAGACATAATTTTCCAGATAATAGTGTGTTTATAGAAACTCAAATTGGTACAGGCGAGAATGGATTTGACCTACAGCTTCAAGGTGGTTATCGATTTTGATAGCATCGTAAAATATCCCCGACTTCTTTGATAAGTCGGGGATATAAGGTTTTTAATTTGTCAATTATGTTTAATCTAAGCCACCTAAGCCATTATTACCACCGACTGCTCGGATTACAGTTGTTAAATCTTCAACAGAAGTAGTATTTTTTAATAAGTTTGCTGTTGTATCAATAAATGGGTTTGGGTTAGAGAGTGTAGTAGTTTGAACTAATCCTGGGCTTATAGTCAGACTAGTTATCGTTTCTTCATTTCCACCTGCGATACCTCCATAAGTAGGAGAAATTGTTACACCTCCGTTAAAGTAAGAGCCAGAAGGTAAAGTTACCTCGCCACTGACACTGAGAAAAGTGCCAGAAGGTCTAATAAGAGTAACAGCACCACTAGCAGTAGCTTGTTGTGCGTTTGCTGGTGCGGCTAAAAAGTTTCCTACACTTATTAAGCCTAATAGACAGATACTTCCTCGAAGACTTATAGGTAATTTTTGGGATAAGCTATTCATGTTTTATGAACTCCTCATGTTCTTCGCCTTAGCTTGTTTCCAGATTTTGCTTGATAGTGCAAAATTAACCTCGACTAGCAAAAGTAGAGGCAGAACCTTTTGTTATTGGGCTTTTATTCTTTCAGTGTATAAAAATATAAAACCTTTGTTGGGAGCGTTTTGTGAAAAATGGACATTTTGAGGCTTCGTATTTTTACGCAAGCTCTCTATTCAATATTTAGTGAGAGTTTCAGGGTTTATATTGATATCAATAAAGCTATGTAAAGGATTGATGAGGAGTTAGATGGCAATTCAATAAAGGACTAAAATCCTAGTTTTCAGTAGGGGCAATTCATGAATTGCCTTTACTGAGTTTAAACGTAAAACCTTTTAAAACCTCGCTTCCAGTCTCTAGCTGGCAATGCTTGTCATTGCGGCTCTACCTCAATACTTGAGGTGGACAAAATATGCCTTTCCAGTTAAGAGACTAGGAACAAGATAATGTCTCAAAGCATTCTTGCTTACCAGCTTTCACGTTTAGTTAACACCAATGACTCTAGCTATGCGTCTCTACGAAAGACCCATATAACAAAATTCCCGACTTTTTCAAAAAGTCGGGAATCTGAGCCACAAAATAAATATAGGGAACAGATATAGCATTGCTATTTCTCCTCCCTATGATCTATTAATTTATTCAACTGTTCTGTCAGTTGTTAAAATTTTTGTAAGTACTTACGAAGCAAAAATTCAATCTACTCTAAGCCGCCACCAACACCAGCTGCTCTGACAAGGGTTGCTAAATCTTCAACAGTTGTAGGAGCATTGGCTGCAATAGCTGCTGCAATAGCTGCTGAAATTGTGGTGGGAGGTGTGACTGAAGATGCCGCACTAGTTGGAGTTAATGTGAGACCTGTGACAACTTCTTGGTTTGTACCTGGAGCAGAATTACCATTAACGACAACATCTAGTGCGGTAAAGTCTGTACCCGGAGCTGCAACCAACTCACCACTGACGCTGAGAGAAGCACCTGATGGTCTAACTATTGTAACTGCACCACGAGCAGAAGCTTGTCCTGCATTTGCTGGTGCAGCCAGGATATTACCAACGCCAACCAAACCTAGCAGACAAATGCTTCCTTTAACGATCGCAGAAATTTTCATGATTAACAAACTCCCCGTGTTGTTTTTCTTTACGTTATCAATATAACCATTGCCTGCCAGAAATATCTCAGAGATTATACTGAAATTTTTTAAAATTGCAGAGGTCACAAATTAAAAAAACTAATAGATGGAAGTATTGGTGTAGCTCTGAATAAAAGCTTCAAATACCTTATAAAAATAGAGTTGCAGTCAGGCTTATGCATAATAAATGCCTGTATAAAAGTTGTAGTAATGATTACCAAATTTTTGATGTTGGAAAGCCAAATCCATCAAGGATTGGAGGTAAGCCTTTAGACTGCTTACAACACTCCAATACTCTGTAAATACTGCTTAATAATTCGTTAAAACTTGTCAGATATGGCTATGTCATATCTTTGCTAAATCTTAAGTGCATCTTTATAGGTAATATGCTGTGGGCAACGATTTGAATCCCAGTCCGATCGCAGTTATTGTATGGATGCAATATTTTCAAAGGGCAGATAACTATACGCCAACACCATATTCCATAAAATTGAAAACGGCTATAAAATCTAGTTATAGGTTAGGTGGTTAGGGTGGTTATCTGGAAGATAGCCAAGGCGATGTCTACGACGGGCTATGCCTACGCGCAAAACACCCAAAAATTTCTTAGGAATGTTGGCTTTCGTGCCTACACAAGTTAATTTTTGAGTCTTTGACTACAGTTATTTAAATACCAATAGATTTTTGAAAGTTATGATGTCTGTCCTTTCCCAGTAGCGAGGTAGATCGTAAGCGCAGCAAAAAATTGCCTTAACGTTACCCTCAAGCACCATTTAACTTACTATATTTATTGTCCCCCAGTTGAATGGGCTACATCTGACTGCCTTTAGGTCATTATGGCAAAATCTAAAAAAAGCGCTACCCCCATCAATCTCAGCGATCCACAATATTATCTTAACCGAGAGTTAAGCTGGTTAGAATTTAATGCCAGGGTATTACATGAAGCCTGTGACGATCGCACCCCACTTCTGGAACGTCTTAAGTTTTTGGGAATATTTAACTCTAATTTAGATGAGTTTTTTATGGTGCGCGTTGCTGGCTTAAAGCAACAAGTAGAGGCAAAAGTTAGCCTGTTAACTCCTGATGGTCGCACACCACAACAACAGCTAGACGATATTAGGTCTGCCCTCACTCCCCATGTCAACAAACAGCACAAACATTTTGAGGAAGTGCTTCGTCCTTTACTAGTAAATCATGGCATTCATATTCTGAATTACATAGATTTAAATCAAAAGCAGCGGACTCATCTCAACAGCTATTTTGAAGAACAAATCTTTCCAGTTTTGACTCCTCTGGCTGTCGATCCTAGTCATCCCTTTCCTTTTATTTCTAATCTCAGTCTGAATCTGGCTGTTGTGGTGAAGAATCCAGACACCGAAGAAGAATTTTTTGCCAGAATCAAAGTCCCTAGTGTTCTACCACGATTTTTACCGATACCGCCTGAGTTGGGAGATCAGAATAGCGAAAAACCTGCCCATTGGACTGGAGTACCTTTAGAACAGGCGATCGCTCATAACTTGGAATCACTATTTCCGGGGATGAACATTCAAGAATATCATCCGTTCCGCATTACCCGTGATGCCGATTTGGTCTTAGAAGAAGATGAAGCAGATGATTTGTTGTTAGCGATCGAACAGGAATTGCGAAAACGGCGACTGGGTGGTAGTCCAGTCCGGCTAGAAATTCAATCCCAAACTCCAGAAATAGTGCGATCGCGATTATTACATGATTTGGAATTAGCAGAAAGTGATGTTTACGAGGTAGATGGTCTTTTGGGACTGCGGGATTTAATGTACTTTATGTCCTTACCATTGCCGGAACTCAAAGATCCACCACGCCAATCTGTTGTACCATTACGCCTGCAAAGGCTGAGAGAACCGAGTTTAGACCCAGATGCGCTGGAGACGGACGAAGGAAAAGACTTTTTTGCTGTAATTCGGGAAAAGGATTTACTAGTACACCATCCCTATCAATCTTTTTCGGCTACAGTTGTGCGCTTTATTACCTACGCTGCCTACGATCCGAATGTGTTAGCCATCAAGATGACCCTTTACCGGACTTCTGGTGACTCGCCCATCGTCAACGCCTTAATTGCCGCTGCTGAAAATGGCAAGCAGGTATCTGTGCTGGTGGAATTAAAGGCGCGATTTGATGAGGAGAATAATATTTACTGGGCAAAACGCCTAGAAAGAGTTGGAGTTCATGTTGTCTATGGTTTAGTCGGGCTAAAAACCCATAGTAAAACCGTCATGGTGGTACGGCGCGAAAAAGACCGGATACGTCGCTACGTGCATATTGGGACTGGTAACTATAACCCTAAAACAGCACGACTCTATACAGATTTAGGATTGTTTAGTTGCCGTGAAGAATTGGGTGCTGACATTACAGATTTATTTAATTTCTTAACTGGGTATTCCCTGCAAAAATCTTATCGAGAAGTGCTGGTTGCGCCTGTGAATATGCGCGATCGCTTTTTGGCATTAATTCACCGCGAAATCGAAAATGTTCAAAATGGATTTTCTGGACGGATTGTCGCCAAAATGAATTCCCTAGTCGATCCAGAAATTATTGCCACTTTATATGAAGCTTCCCGCGCCGGAGTGCAAATCGACTTAATTGTTAGGGGTGTTTGTTGTTTACGCCCAGGAATCAAAGACATTAGTGAAAATATTCGCATCATCAGTATTGTTGGTCGCTTTTTAGAGCACTCTCGGATTTATTATTTTCATAACAATACACAGGAGGAAATCTATATTGGCAGTGCTGACTGGATGCGCCGCAACCTGGATCGCCGAGTCGAAGTAATTACCCCAGTAAAAGATCCAGATATTGCTAAAGATTTGCAAGAAATTATGGGAATTATGCTCGCAGATAATCGCCAAGCTTGGGAATTACAAGCTGATGGTACTTACATTCAACGGCGTCCTTATGATGATTCTCCAGAAGCTAATTCACAAAAAATTCTCATGAACATGGCATTACGCTCAACTGGTGTAGTCCCAACCTGATTGATAAAAAAATAAGTTACTTATACCTTGACAACTAGCTCAAATTAGTTTTTTTTTGGAAAAATTGAATTTTTTGAGCAGTTGTCTAAGTTGTTTACATAGTTTCACACAAGTTATTCAACCATAGGATAGAGTCAGTGCTGGCACTTGTTCTCATAAACTGGAGGGGTTACTCTGAATAAATTTGTCTTTCCCGTCAATGTTAATGTTATCCTGCGAGCTCTCTACCTTGCGTGTTTTAGTAGTTGATGACCACGAACTGACTCGTTTAACGTTACAATTGGTTTTTTCTTGCCAGGAAAATATTCAAGTAGTAGGTTTAGCCAGTAATGGTGAAGAAGCTATAGAAATGGTTAAACGTTGCCATCCTGACGTAATTGTTCTAGATTTACAGATGCCAGTCATGGATGGCTGGAGTGCGTCCAGTCACATTAAAGCTATATCTCCGAACACCCAGATACTTGCTTACTCCTCAGTGGAAGACGTAAATTTTCATGGGCAAAAGGCAATGTCTAGCTTTGATAACGTTTGCAAGAAAGATGTACCTACAAGCGAACTTATTGCCTTGGTTAGGCAGCTAGGTCAGCGTGCAGGAGATGGTTCAGTGGCAGGATAAATAATCCAGTGATTATTGCTTCGCCAACTCAAGCTTAGTTCAATTTTGGGGATTTGAAGACATGATACTACTGAAGAACGTCGGTCTAGCCGGAAGTTGAGGTTAAACCGACGTAAATTTTAATAATTTTTACTCTGCCGGAATGGTGCGTGTAAATTCATCAATTAATTCATCCAGTTCTTCCAAAGCCTGATTTACATCTATTCTCAAAGTTCCCAGGTTTGGTTGCTCCAGTAAGCTTAATAGGTAATCGCGTTTATTTTGAACTGCGACAATTCGTTCTTTTATAGTCTGTATATCCATTATTTTTTTCCTATCTTTAGCTACCTTTAAATTTAAAGTTAACGCAAAATCTAATATTCTGGGACACTATACACCCTTAGTAGTCAACTTAGTGCCACTTGCCTTCCCTGCGTGATGCTGTGCGAATATGGACTAAGGATAAATTGAGTGTTTGAAAACCACAAAGACAAAGGTGGATAAAGTCTCGTTTAAACGAAGCCAGTGTTTTGAGCGACAATGCCTGACTTATTCGCTCTTGGTGTGTTCCCTTCCCACTCTTGAGCAACTGGCGTGCGGTTTCTAACCATCTTAATACGGCAATTTAGGGTTAGTTGAACACTAGCACCTGGTGACAATGTTCTTTCCTAATTTGTTGCTCATAGCCGATGATAATAAAACTAAGGTATTCAGACTTTATCCTAATTTAAGCTCATGCTACGCCAAATCTCTTTGGGAACACTCGGTCTAACTATCGGCGGCATATTAACCATCATTGGCTTTGTCGCCTATGCTGATAATAATGCCACACTCAATCTTGTCGGATTTTTTTACGGGATTCCTCTACTATTGGGAGGACTGGCACTAAAAGCGAATGAACTTAAGCCAGTACCATTTACCCAAACTACGTCACCATCAGCATTGAGACTGCGCCAGCAGCAAGCAACTGATACGCAAAATAAAATTCGCAAAGACATCACCCGATATTGCTACGGTCAAGATGCTCATCTAGATACAACACTTTCTTTTCTGGGTTTGAGTCCCACTGACCAGGAGCGACCAACAGTGACAGGGATACGAGAAACGGAAGTTAATGGGAGCTATGCCCTAATTTTAGAATTTGATTCACCGCTAATACCGATTGATGTGTGGCAAAAAAAGCATGAAAAAATGACCAATTATTTTGGCCCTGGTTTGGAAATTCAAATAACGCAGCCATCTGAAAATACAATTGAGCTAGCGCTAATCAATACTCAAAAAGAATCACTAGTCAGTAGTCAATAGTCAAGAGCAAAAATTATCGTTACCCAAATTTCATACCTTTATGACTTGTTGTTACCCATATTTTTGCAACAGTCAAAATAATTAATAGTTCATAATTATAATTAGTGGTATCTGTAGGCTCCATGCTCTTATTAACCACGAAATTTTTGATGAGCAGTGTGGATTACTGTACAGTGTCTTGAACTATGAATTATGAATTAGTAATTATTCTTTTTGGAGAATTCCCTTAACCAAGATTTAACTCCCCAACTTTTTCAAAAAGTCGGGGAGGTAGTCAGAAATTTTTTATGAAGATTTTTTTGTGATTCTCTTAAGCATTTACCAAAAAGTTACTTTTCTAAACGAACTGCGTACCACTGTAAATATTTTCCAGGACCAATGTCTAATTCGCAACTAGTGTCAATTAAATATTGGGCTTGAGTTTCCACAGTATTAAACTTTTGCAAGTCAGGCGGTAAATCTTGAATTATGAGTTGTTGAAGAGTTATTTTGAGCTTTTCTAATAGCTCTGATGATGTCATAAATTGTTCTGGTTGATTTGTTTCTAGAACAACAAAATTATCCTGCTGGTACATTAATGAGTCTGGCATTTTAAAGATTTAGCGAATGTCAATAGGTTTGAATGGTTTTTGGAAGAACTTTTGCTTGTTTGTGTAGTCAACTTTAATTTTGGACGGTTTGTGGCTAGAACGAAAGGGTTATGAAGTCACTTGAAAATAAAGTTTTGCACTAAGTTTTCTCTCAATCTTATGTAATTATACTAAACCTCAGCAAACCTTGTCGGATAGACTAAATAAATTTCAGTCAGGTGATATTAGTATTTAGTATTAGCTATCTTCTAAGGGGACTTTAGCGATTGCTTTTCCTTGTCTCACTGGGTTTATAAACTAACTACATAACTAAATAATTAGGGTGTGTATTTGTAATTCTCAAAAAAATTGTAATTTGACTTTAACAATAGGGAAATATAAAAGTAACATTTTCTCCCATAACCATCGCTGAACAAAAAGGCAGCAATTGCCTTCGCGTTCAAATTACAGATTGTCTATGCAACTTATTTATCTACCGCTTGCTTGGCCCAACAACATTGGGCAGTCCATTGTCAAAAAACAGTTGATTGTGAAGCCAGACACGCCTTTGCCGCAAATCCTGGCATTGATGAAAATAGCGATCGCCCCCATGCAATTGAGTTGCACAGCCTTTTTCAGGATAATCCCGCAAGTGGAAGGCAACTCATGTCAGGCATAAGCCCATTTTCTGTTTCTAAGCAACCACCACTGATTCTAGTGGCTGATGATGACAAGACCATCCGGGTATTGTTGCGTAAAGCAATGGAACAAGAAGGTTATCGAGTAGTCGAGGTCAATGATGGTAAGCAATGTTTAGATGCTTACGAGACTATCAAACCCGATATAGTTTTGCTAGATGCTGTAATGCCTGTGATGGATGGTTTTACCTGCTGTAAGCACTTGCTCCAGATTGCTAGGAATAATTTAATCTCAGCCCTTGCCACCTTTGATACTGACTCGACTCTTAACAATACGGTCATGTCCAAGATATGGGAGCGCACTCCCATCTTGATGATCACATGCTTGGACGATGAGGAATCTGTAAACCGTGCTTTTGAAGCGGGAGCGACTGATTATGTCACTAAGCCAATTCACTGGCCTGTATTACGCCAGCGGTTGCGTCGACTGCTACAGCAAGCACAAGTATACAAACAGTTAGAGGCGGCAAACGAAGCTTTGCATCACCTTGCCAATGTAGATGGCTTAACTGAGTTAGCTAATCGTCGCCGCTTTGACGATTATCTCAATACTCAATGGATTAATCTCGCACAAGAGGGATTTCCTTTGTCAATGATTTTGTGTGATATCGACTTTTTTAAATTTTATAATGATAAATACGGCCATCCGGCAGGGGATGTATGTTTACAAAAGGTGGGTGCTGTCTTAAGCCTTAAGGCACAAAAACATCGGGATTTAGTAGCGCGTTATGGTGGAGAAGAATTTGCTGTGATTATGCCATACACTCCTGCATCTGGCGCACTTCATGTCGCCGCCGCAATTAGAGCGGGAATCAAAGATTTGCAAATTGTTCATGACGGTTCTGCGGTGAGTCAGCACGTCACTCTCAGTATGGGTGTGGCAACTGTTGTCCCGACTTGGGAATCTTCACCTTCAGAGTTGATCGTGCTGGCAGATAAAGCACTTTATCAAGCAAAGGCCGGGGGACGCGATCGCTTTGTCTCAAGTTCTTAATTGTCATTTGTCATTTGTCATTAGTCATTGGTCATTGGTCATTTGTCAATACCCTTACCTAAGAAGGATAAACTGGCAGTGTGAAGTGAAACCATGCTCCGTTATTGGGGGCAGAATCCACCCAAATTTGGCCATAGTGTGCCAGAACGATGCGTTGGCATAGACAAAGACCAATGCCGTAACCTTCTGTACCTTCATCCCGTTGCAGGCGGAAGTGGTTTTCAAAGATGCGATCGCGATTCTCTACAGGAATACCAGGCCCAGTATCGCCAATACTAAACTGAACTTTTTGGGTAGTGCGGTGTAATCCGGCGATGCTAATCTTGCCACCTTCTGGGGTGTATTTGATGGCATTATCCAACAGATTCACCAGCACTTGCCGGATGCGTTCTGGGTCAGCATATACATAAGGTAAGTCGTTGGGAATATCTGTTTCGACCTCTTGGGATTTAGCGGTGTAGCGATCGCACAATTCTTCTAGTACATCTAAGCACAGTTTACCTAGTTGTAATTTTTGTGGTAAAATTGGAAACTCAGTATCTTTGCCTCGACCTACCTGCAAAAGGTCGGCAATCATCCGATCGATGATCTTAGTTTGATTACGGGCTTGTTTTAATAGATGCGCCGTTAAGGATGGTTTAAGGCGCTGAAATTGGCCTGTTTCTAAATTGTAGTTAGATTGGAGAGTTTCGATGGCGATCGCGGCGGCAGTTAGGGGATTGCGGAGATCGTGTGCCAGCATCGAAATCACCCGATCTTTAAACTGTAGCTGCTCTTGGAGGTTATCTTTTTCCTGTTTTAAGCGAAAAATTTCGTCTGAGAGTCGGATCAGTTCGGCAGAAACAGCAACTGAACGGATAGTCGATTTGGGTAATGTCACCCTAGCATTATCGTCTATCCGTTCTTGTAAGTCTTCCTGTAATTTCAAATAGGCGTCTACAGCGGCTTGCCAGCGAGGCCACCAGTTTTTCAATTGCGCTATGATATTACTTCCAGCCAAAACCTGCCGTGGTTCCGGGTGAATTTTAATTAAAGCTGGCGTTGCTACCAATTTAAAGTGTTCTGCTAAGTAAGGTTGTTGACCAACATCAATAGTTTGAAGTTCAAAACTATACTCAACCTGCAACTCTTTTAAGTAAGCACGTATTCGCTGCACCTGTTGACGGGACTTGGGACGTCCATCGACAAACAGTAACAGCTGGAGTGGAGCCTCAGAATAAATAGGCTGATCCTGGGAAACTTGCATGTAATCGTGTTTCAGCACTGGTAACAACCCGGTGACGCTTTACAGAAAGTAAAAAGGACTGACGGTTGTCGATGGTCGTTGTTTTTTCTTCTTAATATCTATTTTAGATTTTCATACTCCTATCCGATCTGCGTTTTTGACATCAAACGTGTCTTTTTCTGCCTTTTGCTGCCTTTTGGTGAACTTCATCTCCAATAAACACTCAAGCCTCTTGAATATAAGTCTTAATTTGCCCTGAATCAAAAATTTTCGCCAGAGCCAGCAGGTGAAAGGTTTAATACTATGTCAAATCGGCTAGTCCAGCACCATGTCAATTTGAATACTCGCTTTGAGCAAACGATCGCCCAATAAAACACAGATGCTAATTGTATCTAATCTATCAGGAAGGTGTTAACTGTTCAGACCAAGTTTGTAGAGGTTTTTTCAACCGCCAGTGCATTTGATGAAGTGTCTTTTTCGCCTCAAGCCAATCATTAACTAGGATTGGGAAAAACAGCCAAAGCCAACTATGTACTATTTCTATAACTTGCGAAGCGCACCTTCCAGCTTTCCTAAAAGAAGCACAGCCCTATCCAAGAATAACAGGGGATGGGTTGATTGAGGGAAAGTTTTGGATAACATAGAGGCGATGCCTACGGCGGTAAACTACGCACTTTTAGAGAAAGCACTCACTGCTTTCGAGGCTGTCAAGTAATTCTTGACTACAGCACAAGTAGCATTTTCTCCAAAAAATCAATTTAGAGATACTAAAGAAACTGCTGCGACACTTGACTGCTTTACCTATTACCCCAATCGTCAAGAATAACGAACTTACGCTAAGTTACTGGAATTGTTTAACACTGGCATTTTTCAGCTATTGCCTGACTCACATTATCATCGTCAGATGAATAATTTTCAGAATCGATTATCAGCCAGTGTTAGTGAACTCGATCTATTCCCCTCTTTGGGTGAGGCTAAAGGGAGCTTTATTCCAAGTCTATCACTTCAGTTGCTTGGCGTAGGCATCGCGTTACAACTAGTGCATCTGGAAGTAGATTCAAGCTTTTGCTAGCTAAACTGTTTTTTGAGCAGTTATCTACTCTACAACTTGGATATTTAGATAACTCTCTAAAAGATTGGTTCACAATCTAGTATCGCTCGGTTTGTATAGCAATCTGATTTGATTTCTGAATTAATCGTAGGGACTAGGGACTGGGG
>NZ_JAVRCD010000070.1:22016-41022 GCF_034530895.1 Nostoc sp. DedQUE08 | reverse complement strand
ATCGCCTACATTTGTGATGACCCGTAGCCAAAAATGGATAAAGTCGAGCTAAGAGAAAAACTTACGCACTTACAGTGGGATTATATAGTAGGGATGTAAACACGTTGTTTGTCCATCTCTAACCTAGTTCTACACTTGTCACAGCAAAGATGCGATTAATAGGTAAACTAGGAATTTCTTTAGTGTACATCCGAGCAGTTTGAGAGACTGGCTGCAATTGGTAACGTTGAACTAGGTCAATCGTTTGTAGATTTGCATCCGGCACATCAACAAACACTGGAACATCAGGATTTTGTGCAAGCAAGGCTTGAAATAATGCTTCAGCAATCTGTTCGTCATTAGCAAACAGTGGCCCAACCCTAAAACCTGTATGGGCAGCTCGGATAACTCCGTAACCAGCAAGAGATCCATTTTTGAGAAACCCGAAAGCAGTACTTTCTGGCTGTTCAATCCAATGTTGCAGAAACAGCGATCGCTTAGAAGGAAAAAATTGGCGATCGTAAGCCACCAAATCTTCAAAAGGCACTGTTTTCAGATCCACGATTCCAGCAGGCACAACACCGCCACCTACCCCTTCATAACGAATATGGTTATAAGCGATTTTGAAACCAGACTTTTTGTAGTTATCTTGTTGAGCTACTGCACCATCCAAGCCGATGTTACGATCGGCACCCAGATAGTCCATTGCTGTCTTCCAAATTTTTATACCCAACCCCTGCCCACGAAACTGGGGTTTCACAACGTAAAAACCTATAACGGCAAAGTGTGGATCGTAAGCAACAGCAGAAATGCACCCCACCGGCTCACCATTCAACTCACCCAAGAAAAAACCGCTCTCGTCAGTTTGATAAAAAGATTGAGCATCATACTTTCCTGGATTCCAACCTTCGGTTGCTGCCCAAGTAATCGCCAAATCCATTTCCGACCTTTTCATTGGGCGGACGACGAAATTCTCAGTGGTCATAATATCTTCTTACTGCTAGGCTGTTAACTATTTAACTTTGCTTTTGCAAACTAAGTGATAACTCTTAATATTACTTTTTTGTATAGCTGCGACTTCTAGTCGCTTGAGCATCTTTTATTCAAAAAATACTGTCTATTACCATATACTAATACACGATTTTGCAAGTGCGATCGCCGTTTTTTTTAGCGGTGATTTAAGGATTTTAGGGAAATTCTGACAAATCAAGAGTGAGACTTTGTGCGACACAATTCTAAATAAATTAGTCATGCTTTTATCACAATTTTGCAATAGCTCTGTGAATATAACCCAATTTATCCCACTATTTTGCAACGCCAATTATTCTTGCAGACGAGCAATTACACAGTGCATAACTTTAATTTCATTAACAATTCGATCCAGTTCTGTGGAAAGTGGAGTTTGTTCTCGAACGGCTTGTAATGTGGGAGTTAAAGTGTTGGAATTGGTAGCAATCTCTGATAACCGAGCAGTATGTAGCTGTTGGATTTGGTGGTGAATTGCTTCGAGATCGCTATCCAGCGCTGGTAATGGTTGGGGTGAGTGTCCCTGTCCAAGGGCATCTGCTAAGTTTTCTAAAACTTGGACAATGGTATCGGCAAGTTGCTTGAGTTCAGTAAATTGGTACTCGCCGCTAAATTCCCGCAGATGTTCTGCCAAAGTTGTTACCGAACTGAAAAAGCCACGAATATATGCCATCAACGTCATTACAGGTTCGATTTCTCCCTGAATATGACGAGGTTCGCTGAACAATCGTTGAGCTGCGGCGTTAGCGTTGACGTTCTCTAGTGCTGCTTGGTGGCGTAGCATGTTGATAGAATCAGCAAATGCATTATGTTCTGGATGGAGATAGTTAGCTATTACTTGCTGAAAGTAAGCAAGATTAGCTCGAATTGTCTTTTCTAGTTGTGCAGGAAGTTGCTGTCGTTCCCAACGCGGGAAAAGCAAATAGCTACCAAGCAGTGCTAAGGCACCCCCAGCAAAGCTATCGAAGATCCGCAATACTCCAACCTGCCAGCCACCTGCACTAATCATGTTGAGTAGCAATATGATGGCGGGAGTGAGTAGTATGGTGAATATACTGTAGCTTAACGATCGCACTGACATCGCCACAAACACCAGCACCAGGAAACAAACTGCGATCGCCAATTGATTCTTAACTAGTAAAACCAGAGCAATGCCAATAATTCCACCTAAAATAGTACCGATGACTCTTTGGACTGTTGTCTGTGACGTTCCGCCAAAGTTGGGTTTAAGTGCAACTAAAGCTGTGAGCGTTATCCAGTAGCCTCTAGGTAGTTGGAATAGCGAGGCAATTAATTCAGCAAAAGTTACGATTAGTGCGAGGCGCAACGCATGACGAAAGAGGACTGAATCAAAAGTGAAATTATTTCGCAGCGTATCAATAATTGTAGAACGCTCTGGTTGGGCTGGCGGAGAAATATCTCGCTGGGCAATGCTGTTACGCAGTTTTCCTTGGCTTAAATCTGTAGCAATCTCTGCATCAGTATGAATTTGTTCTACTAGCTTTGTCAGACTGGCTGTAATTTTCCCAAGGTTGAGGAGATCGGAATAATCATCTGTTTGAGCATTGATAGTTTGATTGAGGACTTGCGAACGCAGAACTTGCCTTTGGTGTTCTAGTGCTTCAAGACTCCGATCGAGATCCCCTAAGTGAGGTGAGTTTTTTCCTTTGGCGATCGCTTGTGATAACATTTGCAGAGCAATTGCCGACTCTTCTATCACTTGCTGAATTTCTGGCTGTAATCGAGAAAAGAGTTGATGTTCGGATGCGATCGCTAATAGTTCGCTCAGTGCTACAACAGAATTGACAATTTGATTTATATCCTCAATTAATACGAGTAACTGATTTCCCCGTAGGGTAGCTCCTCTTTGCCTAGTCCAGATAGTTGTCCAGACGCTACGGGCAAATGTTAAGTTTTGAATGACTGTATCTTGAGCTTGCAAAAATCGCTGTTCCCACTGCTGCCGATCCTTTGGATTTAATGCTCTCTGACTTGCCAAATCCACAAAATTGCTCAATGAGAGATAACAGTTAGCGACTGTCTGTATTGCAGGTACATCAGGACGCACTGCCCACAGTCCCAATGACAAGATAGTTGTCCATGTTCCACCAGCTAGACATAACGCACAGTGTTGAATAAGAGTAGACAAATTAGAAAATGAAGCGAATCTAGCCAGCGCAATCACAAACATAATCGAAGTAATCAAGCTGACAGATGAAGCCACGTTGCCATAGAGATTTGCTAAACCTGCTATAAATATTACCAAGAACGTGGTCGGGACAGCTAACCAGAGATGATCGCTAACCAAACTTGCGATTAGGAACATTACAGTTACTCCAATCGTAGCTGCGATCATCGCGATCGCTCGCTGACGGTAGGCTCCGTCAACATTTACCATCCCAACGAACCAAGCTGCCATAGTGGCGATCGCACTTTCAGCAGTATGACCTGTAATGATGCCAATTCCAATCGGGACACCCAGTACAAAAAGGCTACGCAATCCAGAGGAAAGGGCGGGTTTACCTGGCTGGAGTTGAAACTGCTGCAACAACCAACCCAGAGGACGTTTATCTGTAAATGACATTATGAGACTGGCGATTATAAAAAAGCGCGATCGCTTCTTAAAGCATTTTAGCCAGATATAACTGCGTGGAGGATGTCTGTAATATGTCTTTTGAGATCATTGAGTTGTTTAATTTTTACTATCACTGGTGCATTTACTGAGAATGACTTCCAGCCCATTCTGTACTTGCTCAAGTTCTTGGCGCTTTTGGTAAATCCACATCTTTTCAGCCTCACGTTGTTCCAGAGTTTCGTTGTGAGCTTTTTCCTGCTGTTCGAGGAGATTTTCGCACAAACAAATAGCTTTCTCAATAACTTTAACTGCTGCTTCTATTCGATTGTCAAAAACTAAACCGATAGTTTCGCCAATTTTATCTGTAAGTTGTTCTGTAGATTTAGCAAATTTTTCACAGCCTGTTTTAAATACTTTGAGCTTAATTTGATCATGAATTCCACTCATTCCGAAGCCTAGCGCTCCAGCTATTGCAGCCCCTACACCCGTTACCGCCCACATAATTGGGCCACCTAGTCCCAGTAACATTAGTAAACCAGCGCCTAACCCACCTGCAAAAAGACCTCCACTGATGTAAGAAAATAAATCACCAAAACTATCTCCGATATCATTTATTGCCAAATTTATTTGTTTGCTGAAATTAGTATTTACTTCTTTGTCAATAACCTGCAATCTATCTCGAAGTGCATTTAATTCTTCATTAATACATTTATCTAAAAATTCAAAGTGTGGTTTAAGGATTTTATTTTTAAGTTCTTTTTCGCCCCATACATCAATTTCATTTTGTAAATCACGGATGAATTGATTAACATAATCTTGCCTAAGTTGCTGTTGACTAAAAATTGGATTATGTGATGAAGTCCAGTGTTCTAACTTATTCGCTAATCTTTCAATTAATCCTTCAATCCATTCGTGCCAAGATTCGTTTGCTTCCTCCAATGCTAAATCTCTTACTTCATTAGCTAAAACTTGTATTCTGACATCACGTCCACTTGCTTCTCCAATTTGCTCTAATATTTCTAACTTTCCAGCTTCAGAAAGTTTTATATTACCGTCTAAAGTATCCTTAGCCTGACGCAAACCATCTAATCCTGCTTGAATACGGTCATTTATTTTATTTACGAATTGCTTATTTTGTAAATACCCGCGCTCAATTGTCAAAAACTTTTCTAAAGATTGAGTGAAAGTATGAAATGTTTTTAGATATTCATTATCCCTATTATTTAAAATAGCCTTTAAGGAAGCTTTTGCAGAAATGTAATGGACACGGTGTTCACCATTTGAAATAAGTAAATTTTTGTTTTTAATAAAGCTTTCTAGTCGCTGTCTCACATCTTGACGGTCTTCCTCTTCTTCAACTGAATCCATAAAATTCACTAAAATAAAAAGGTTTTCAGCAGGCTGATATTCATGATTACCATTAAGTTGGTATCTCACATCTTGTATCAATTCTTTTTCTTTTTCACTAAGTAGATGCATTGCATCCGTTAGAAAAATCACTGCATCAGTATTTTTCAGCAATTTATAAGTAATAGATGTTCTATCAGGGTGTTCATTTAGTCCAGGAGAATCTAGAATTTCAACACCACTTTTGCATAACAGTAACTCAGGATGCTCAAAAATAATTTCTTCAATATCAGATTGTGCTAGTTCATCACTACGATGCTCTGTTGCAGCTTCTTTGGAAATAGCTGCCTTAACCTTATACTGCTCAAAAGGTATCTCTTCATATCGTCCATCTTTGTAACGACAGAATACGCGCTTTTTTATTCCATGTTTGAGAACTGTGACTGTACCACTACAGGGAATTGCTCTTACAGGTTGGATTTCTTCACCTAGTAAGGCATTTAGTAAGGTTGATTTTCCTTTGCTAAATTCGCCTACAACTGCTAAACGAAACCGTTGTAATTTAATTTTTTTAAATACTTCTTCTATTTCTTCTATCAAAGTATGAGGTAAGAAACTACGCTCATTACAATCTTTAAGCACTTGGTAAACTTGATTACAATAAGTCTCTAATTGCTGACGATTTTCTTTAAACTTTGCCAATTCTCTATAAGATATATTGCTATGCTGTCCAGTTACTTTAGTTTCAGGTTTAGCAGTTAGAGCGGCTAGGATATCATTTGCCGCCTTGACAAATATATTATCCAATTGTTGAAATCGAGCATTATTGAGTAAAAAATTCACTTCATTTAAAACAGCAAACTCCACACTTCCTTGATGAATAAAAGCAGCCTCTAAAATTGCTAAATGTTGTGGTTTAATGCCTAGCTGGTTGCCAATCATCTCCAAATATTTTTTCTCGTGGGGGTCAATTTCACCATTTGCTGCTGACATTTCATAGCCGAAGCTAATCAACAAAAGCTTTTCTGACTCTGAAAGCGGAGCCGCCAATGCTAATAAGCTATTAACTTGCTTATAAACTTGATTATCTTTGACTCCCTTAATCATCAAATGTGTCAATTTACGCACATCACTTTCTGGATTGCTAAATCGATAAAGGGTTGTTAATAAACGTTGCTTTTCTGACTCTGCTACTATGCCATCTACAAATATCACTCCCAGCAGTACCGTAACTAAATTTGCCAGAAATATTACAGGTGGTGTGAGATTCTTTTGAGTCAGTTTTTGTCCGGTAATCTGCGACAATAGCTCAACAGCCTGAGAACTAACTAGTGAAGTATCCATAAAATATGTAAGGTGAGAAAGTTTTTCAGGCTTAGTATGCCCAGATTTAGACAAAATTAATTAATATACCGAATAAATACGGTTATCTTTACTTTTTTATACCAGTTAGGCTCAAGAAAATTAGCTTTTAGCAACCTAAAAATATGCTGTTTCAATTTGCGCCTGCAATTCAAGCTGGTATTGATGCTGGGAGATATCTACAAGTCTTTAGCAATGGAGTACCCATAAGCATGGTTAGAGATAAAGTTAGCGGGCAGTTTATTGCCCATGCTATTGGTGCTACTGTTAACAACAGTCCTTTATCTCCACTGATGGCAGCTTCTAATCTAGTAACCAGTGGGATGCAAATGTATCAAACTCAGCAAGGTTTTACGGCTGTACTGAATGGCTTGCAAACTATACAAAGTAGCTTGGGTGTGCTGCAAGCAACTACAGCTTTGATTGGTGTGGGAACGATCGCAGGTGTAGCATTAACAGCAGTCAACCTGCATCAGACATTGAAATTAAGAAAAGAAGTAGAGCAATTAAGGCTGGAAGTCAAAAACGGTTTTATTGACTTGAAACAAGCTTTAAAAGACCAAGGAGTAGAAATTAGGCAAATAATCGAGCAAGTAGCTCAAGATATTAAATTTGAACAACATCGCACAGTTTTAGTGAGGGCGTATGGAGTGTTTATCCAGGCGATGAACCGCTTCCGTTCAGCGATGCAATTGCAAGATTTCAGCCGGAGGAACGCTGAGATTGATAGCGTTAGGGGAATGTTATTTGCGGCTTTAGCAGATTACAGTAATCCCCATCTACTGGAAGAAACCTGTGCAGCTGGTCAATTACGCAGACTCGAATGTGCTTGGGCAATTGAACAGGTGATTGTTGCAACTTATCAAGTGCAGAATGAGGTTTCAGCAGTTAGCGATCGCCTGTCTCATCTTCAAGATAAAATCTGTCAAGATGCTCTCACCGTGATTAATCGCTGCGAATCACATGATGAGCTTGATTTTCTCTTTCCCGAAATTATCCGCATTAAAAATCATGATTTAGCAGTATTGGATTCGTGGCAAAATCATGTTGATTGGATGCGATCGCTTCCTTCATCAGATTTAAAGCTTTTAAGTAGCGCTGATTTTAATAGTCCAGAGACTCACTACTCCACAATCAATGTAGCAGAACCGCCAGAACAATTAGTATATGAGAGTTTAGCCGAAAAATCTCATTTCTATTCGCTTCGTGACCAGTTACTATTTATATTCGAGCCTGAACTACGTCGAGAGTATGAATTTTATATTAGCGATCAAGCTGGAATTACTGGTTATAAAACATTAGTTACATCTAATTTGCAACAGGCATCAGACTTAACTGTTGGTAATCTTTATTACTATTTTAAGGTGAGAGATGAATCTAAAGATGAGACAGAGTTAGTTTCAGCTAACTAAAACACATACAGAAATTCTTGAAGTAACTATTTTCTCAAGTCCGCCTATGCGGACTTTTTTATATAGCTGCGACTTTCAGCTACTTAAGCATTATTTACTCAAATACTACTGTTATATTACCAATTTGCTCTTTTATTTTATTTTGTGATTAGGCAAATTTTGCTAAACCTGATTCAGGAATTTTTCGTTTTATTCCTGTATCTTGTTGTCCATCTACCCAATTTGTAAATTTATTTATACTAGATACAAATAGAGAACTATGGGGACTGGCAATACAGATGGTTGAAAACAACTATACATATCGAGAAATACAAACAGTTTTCTCTCATTTATTTACTCTCAAACAGATGCTTGAGTTTTTAGATTAACTATTAAAATTAGCTCAAAAATAATTGAGAAAAGTTCATCTTTCATTAAGATTAAGTCATCATAGTCATCATTTTTATCCCCAGAGACTCGAACAAAAGAAAATCGCGCTCGTCAATTTATTTTTTCTAGCGATCGCATCTTTGCTAGCTTGTTAGTTCAAATGTACTATACTACTTGCTCAAGTTTCGGGTGGGTGTCGATAAAATTTGATGTATATCAATCACCATAAAGGTTTGAAGTTTCGCACCGAGAACTAGTCTAAACTCCAGTATTGAGTGGAAAACGTTTTAGTCAATTTTGCGAAGTTTCGGTTAAAAAGAAAAAAGTCATTATTGACACCATCAAAAAAAACCGAAAACAGTTATAAATATATCTTGGGTGAAAAAGTACTTAAGTTCTGTGCTAAATCTATCTTTGTCTGTAGAGGAATTTGGGTATGCTAAGACGCAAGCGCGGAGTTATACTCACTTCTGTCGGTTTACAGAAGTTTGAGGAAGCAAGGCACAAGTTTGAGTTTCGAGATAATTTTGGCAAGAGATTTACTCTTGAAGAGTTAAGCTACCGCACTAACTTAGATCCTCTAACAATTAGAAAAGTTTTGAACCGTAGGAAGGGAGTCGACAAGCGAACACTTGAGGCTCTCTTTCTTGGTTTTGATAGCTGCCTATGCGAAGGCTACTATTCGACCTCAGACCCCAATTGCCGTCAAGATTGGGGGGAAGCTGTTTCTGTCTTAGCATTTTACGGACGTACAGAAGAACTCAGTACTCTGGATGAGTGGTTGCTGAAGGATTCGTGTCGATTAGTTACCATTCTCGGAATGGGTGGAGTAGGGAAAACTAGTCTGTCGATCAAATTGGCAGAACTAATGCAAGACAAATTTGATTGTATTGTCTGGCGATCGCTGTATGACGCTCCACCCATTGATACATTCTTGGGTAGCATCATTCAGTTTCTGTCTGACGAGCAAGAAACCGAGGCAGAATTGCCGGAAAGCGTTAGTGATAAGATTTCCCAGTTGCTTAACTACTTTAAGGAAATGCGCTGCTTGGTCGTGTTCGATAATGTAGATGCTGTATTACGTGGTGGGAGTCGAGCAGGACAATATAGGGTTGGATATGAGCAGTATGGCGAACTCCTCAAACGAGTAGGTAAATCAGAGCACCAGAGTTGCTTGCTACTCACAACGCGAGAAAAACCTAAAGAGATCGCCTCTCTAGAAGGAGAAGCCTTGCCAGTGCGAACTTTGCGATTGGGTGGACTAAAAGAAGGAGAGGGAGAGGAAATTCTTAAGAGTAAGAGGCTCAAGGGTTCAGAAACTCAATTCAGCGCACTGGTTAAACGCTATGGAGGCAATGCCTTAGCCTTAAAAATTGTCGCAACTACAATTCAAGATTTATTTGATGGTTATATTTCTGAGTTTTTAAAGGAGGAAACCACCGTATTTGGCGATCTTCGCGACCTATTAGACCAGCAATTTGAGCGTATATCTGATGAGGGAAAGCATGTAATGTACTGGCTAGCGATTAATCGGGAGCCAGTTACCCTCTCCAAGTTACGAGAAGATTTAGTATCGCCTTTTCCACAACTCAATTTAGTTGAAACGCTGGAATCTTTGGGACGGCGATCGCTCATTGAACGACATACAACTTGCTTCACCCTACAGCCAGTCGTCATGGAGTACGTGACAAGTCGCTTGGTTGAACAAGTTTGTGAGGAGATTGCTAACCAGGAGTTTTCGCTTTTTAAAAGCCATGCTCTGATCAAAGCTACCGCCAAAGACTATGTAAGAGAGACTCAAATTCGTCTGATTCTCTATCCCGTGATTAACAGGTTAATTCCAGTCTTTGAAGGCAAAAAAAACTTGGAATATCAACTGACTCAAATTTTACTCAAGCAGCAACAGAAGTCACCTTTGGAGCCGGGATATGTAGCAGGTAATATTTTTAACTTACTCAATCAGCTAGGAACTAATTTAACGGGCTATGATTTCTCTGGTCTAACCATTTGGCAGGCTGACCTACGAGATGTAAATTTACAAAATACAAACTTTGCTTACGCCAATCTAGCCAAGTGTACGTTTACTGAAACTTTTGGTGCTATTCATGCGGTAGCTTTTAGTCCTGATGGAGAACTTCTGGCGGTAGGTGACAGTAATGGAGAAATTCATCTTTACCAAGTTAGCGATGTGCAACCAGTCTTCATCTGCACGCGACACAAGAGTTGGGTAACATCACTGACGTTCAGCCCTGATGGTAAGATTCTCGCTAGCGGCAGCACAGATTACACAATAAAGCTATGGGATGTTAGTACTGGTCAGTGCCTTCGCACCTTAGAAGGGCATACAAATGAGGTTTGGTCGGTTGCATTTAGCCAAGATAATTGCACATTAGCAAGTGGCAGCGATGACTGCACCGTGAAGCTATGGAATAGCAGCACTGGAGAATGCTTGAAAACACTTGAGGGACATCTTAGTTGGGTACTCTCTGTTGTCTTTAGGGGAAATACTCAACTGTTGAGTGGTAGTGACGATCGCACCGTTAAATTGTGGGATATCAACACTGGAAAGTGTATGCAAACGTTTGAAAAGCATCATAATAGTGGAATCCGGTCAATTACCCTCAGTCCAGATGGTCAGATACTAGCAACTGGCAGCGAGGATCAAACTATTAAGCTATGGAAGACTCAAACGGGTGAATGTCTCAAAACACTTCTGGGGCATTCTAATCGAGTTTTTTCAGTGGACTTCAGCCCACAAGGCGACATTTTGGCTAGCGGCGGTCACGATCATCACGTGAAGTTATGGGATGTCGATACGGGTGAATGTTTCAAAACGCTTCAAGGACATTTCAGTTGGGTCTTTGCAGTTGCCTTTAGTCCCCAAGGTAAGCTTTTGGCTAGTGGCGGCCACGATCAAACTGTGAAGCTATGGAGCGCCGATACAGGTGAATGCCTCAAGACCCTACAAGGATATACCAATCAAATACTCTCTCTTAGCTTTAGTCCTGTTAGTGCTAGTTTGCCAAGCATTGGTCAAATTTTTGCTAGTAGCAGCCGCGATCGCACTGTGAGGTTATGGGATGCCGCAACTGGCGAATGCCTCCAAGTGTTAAAAGGACATTCCAACTCGGTTCATTCAGTTATCTTTAATCATGAAGGAAATATCCTAGTCAGCAGTAGTGTAGATAAAACACTAAAAATATGGGATGTTCGTTCAGGTCAAACCTTAAAAACCTTACAGGGACATCGCGCAGCAGTTTTATCGATTGCCTTTAGTCCAGACAGCCAAACCATAGCAAGTGGTAGTGAAGACTGTACTATAAAACTGTGGGACGTTCGTTCAGGTCGAACCTTAAGAACCTTACAGGGGCATGACGCTGCGGTTTGGTCAGTTACCTTCATCTCTCAAGGCGAGATATTGGCGAGTGGCTCCTGGGATCAAACGGTCAAGTTATGGGATATTCACACGGGTAACTGCCTCAGAACGTTGGCAGGACACACAAGTTGGATTTGGGCAATTGCGATCGCTCCCGATGGTAATACCCTGGCAAGTGCTAGTCCAGATCGAACAATCAGGCTGTGGAATTCGCACACGGGTGACTGCCTCAACGTTTTGCAAGCAGACACAAACTGGTTGCAATCGATCGCCTTTAGCCCTGATGGCAGAATACTGGCTAGCACGAGTCACGATCTGACAATCAAGTTGTGGGATGTCTCTACAGGTGAGTGCCTGAAAGTTTTGCACGGACATACAGGCTTGGTTTGGTCAGTTGCTTTTAGTCCAGACAACCAAACCTTAGTTAGTGGCGGTGACGATGAAACGATTAGACTTTGGGATATCGTAGCAGGCAAATGCTTAAAAACCATGAGAGCAAGTAAGCCCTATGAACAAATGAATATTTTCGGAGTTAAAGGTTTAACTGAGGCGACAACTGCCACGTTGACCTCTTTAGGAGCAGTTATCTAAGTTCAAACCATTAGCCTAGTAGTTCGCTTTCGTGACGAAAGCGGGGTAAAGGGTAAGGGGGAAGGTGGAGTCCCCTCTGGGGATAAGGGGCGGGGGAAAAGGTTTTAAATCCCTTACCCTTTCCCCTTTTCCCTTTTCCCTTTCCCCTTTCCCCAGCCTCACCCAGCTTTCGTTGGCTTGACAGACCACTAGCGGGACTTAGACATGACTGTTTGGGCTGCTTGGAGGGTGCGATCGATGTCTGCTTCGGTATGAGCTAAAGAAGTAAATCCGGCTTCAAATTGAGATGGAGCTAAATAAATTCCATGTTCCAACATACCGCGATGGAAGCTAGCAAATTTACTTAAGTCAGACTTTTTGGCATCTTCATAATTGCGAACTGGACTTTCGTTAAAGAAGAAACCAAACATGCCGTTAATGCGATCGCCGCAGGCAGCATGACCTGTTTGTTTAGCAATTTCCAGTATCCCATTTGTGAGTCGCTTTGTAATGCGATCGAGATACTCGTAAGTTCCAGGCCGTTGCAACAACTCTAGCGTCTTAATTCCTGCCGTCATTGCCAGTGGATTCCCCGAAAGCGTTCCGGCTTGATACACGTATCCGGCTGGAGCAACCATCGACATAATTTCTTGGCGACCACCATAAGCGCCTACGGGTAGACCGCCACCGATGACCTTACCTAAAGTAGTTAAATCAGGAATAACGCCAAACTTCTCCTGCGCCCCGCCGTAAGCGATGCGAAAGCCTGTCATCACTTCATCAAATACTAATAGCGCCCCATACTCCTGCGTGAGTTTTCGCAAACCTTCAAGAAAACCCGCAGCAGGTGGAATAAAACCTGCATTTCCTACCACAGGTTCAAGAATTACACCAGCAATTTCATCAGGATTTTGCTCGAATAATACTCTTACTGCTTCTAAATCGTTGAAAGGAGCGGTCAGCGTACTGCTAGTTACGGATTTGGGCACACCAGGAGAATCGGGCAAGCCGAGAGTGGCAATACCAGAGCCAGCCTTAACGAGAAACATATCGGCGTGCCCGTGGTAACAGCCTTCAAACTTGATTACTTTCTCCCGCCCCGTAAAAGCTCGCATCAGACGAAGCACAGCCATACAAGCTTCTGTGCCGGAGTTGACAAAACGCACCATTTCGATACTCGGAACAGCATCGATTACCATCTGTGCCAGTACATTTTCTAGATAACAGGGCGCACCAAAGCTAGTTCCTTTTTCCAGCGCATCGTGCAGAGCCGCAATGACTTCAGGATGAGCGTGACCGCAGATAGCAGGCCCCCAACTACCGACATAATCGATATATTGATTGCCATCCACATCCCAGATGTAAGCATCCTTGACGCGATCGAATACAATCGGCTGTCCGCCAACAGATTTGAAAGCCCGTACGGGAGAACTGACTCCTCCTGGCATTAATTTTTGGGCAGCAGCAAAGATTTCCGCCGATTGGGTGGTTTTTAAGCGAGTCGTTGCAATCATAATTTTTTCTCCTGAGATTTTGACTTGGGTTCTAGAGTTAGCTGAAACCAACCGTCTTATTTCAATTCGAGCATGACTTCATTGCGTCTGAATGCGGGCAAGATGAAGGGAGAGTCATAAAAAGCATAAATCGGTTTACCTTTTGGCTCGATACCTTGCTGAACCAGAAAAGCAAATAATTTGGCTTCCTTTTCTTGCAATTGTTCATCCCCAGCCGAGCCGGAGAAACGAATTGCCGCAACTTTGTTGCTGGGAACTTCTTTGATAGTAATGCGAGAGTCTTTTGGTTTTGGCAGCGTTGCCAGGGTGTATTCTGAGGGCATCACGAACTGTACCGCCCAAGTGCTTGTAGCAATATTTTCTCCCGCTTCTTGTTGAATGACAGGCGCAGTCATGGCGATTTTTTCACTTGGCTGAGATTGCGTGACGGGCGCAGTCATGGCAATTTTGGTTACAGACGTGTTTTCACCAAATATGTAAGCGGCAAGAATCGAAAAAGCAGCTTTGTTTGCTCGATCTCTTTGGGCTTCAATGAGTGTTTCGGCAACAATTTTTGGCTCGTATTGCCGTATTTCAATATCATCATAGGATTGCAATACGCAATATTTTGGTTCTTCAGTTTGACTCATCAGACTTTCACAAATAACTACAATTAATCGTATAAAACTAGTTGCCTACTTCTTGTACTAACCGTCCGTCTTCCATCTCGATGATGCGATCGGCAATATCAAGAATTCGATTATCGTGAGTGACGAGTAAAATGGTGCAACCCTGCTCTTTAGCTAAACGCTGCATGATATCTACAACATCGCGACCTGATTTTTTATCAAGAGCAGCAGTGGGTTCGTCGGCAAGAACAATTTTAGGATGGCTGACTAGGGCACGAGCGATCGCAACTCGCTGCTTTTGCCCTCCAGAAAGACTGTCTGGATAATAATCGATGCGATCGCCCAAACCAACACTTTTGAGAGTATCCGTCGCCAGCCGATCCATATCTTGCTTTAGATACTCATCATGCAGTTCTAAAGACATTCGGACATTCTGCTTTGCTGTTAAGAAAGTCAATAAATTGTGTGCTTGAAAAATATAACCAATCTGCCGCCGCACTTCCATCAATTGCCGCTTACTAGCCCCACACATTTCCTGTCCCAAAACTTTCAGGTTGCCTTCTTTAGCGGTTCTCAATCCACCTATTAGTGTTAGTAAGGTGGTTTTACCAGAACCAGATGGCCCAGTCATAATTACGATTTCTCCAGAATAAATGTCGAGATTAATATCAAACAAGACTTGCTTGCAGAGTTGTCCCTGACCGAAGTAGTAATCGAGATGGCAAACTGAAATAACTGGTTGTTGGCAAGTATTTTGAAATTTGAGTTTTGAGCTTTGATTTACGAGACTAATGTCTTGCAGCATGAGAGTTCAACTGTAAATTTTGGTTTGGTTCTAGAAAACTATGAGTTTTGAAATGCGATATTTTGCTAAACTTCAACTCAAAACTTAGAAGATATCAGCTGGATCGGCTGCTCGTAATTTTTGTATGGCAAGCGTTCCCGCTCCAATACACATAACGAATGTCAACACTAACACAGTTACCGCGCGAGCTAGTTTCATTGCAGTCGGTAAAAACGTCACGGATTGAAAAAAAATGTAAAATCCACTTGAGAGCAAAAAACCTGGAATAAAGCCCAAAACTGCTAAAATAAAAGCTTCTTGAGCGATAACTTTAATTAGATATATATCGCTGTAACCCATTGCTTTTAAAGTTGCATATTCGGGCAAATGATCTGAGACATCAGTATAAAGAATTTGATAAACAATGACTGCTCCGACTAAAAAACCGATTGCGACACCGAGGTTAAAAGTCGGGCCAATAGAGGAGCCTGTAGACCAATATGCACTTTCACGAGCAGTGAATTCAGCGATGTTTAGTACTAGTAAATCATCCGGTAACTTGGCTCGTAAATCAGCCTGGACTTGCTCAATGGAGGCATTTGATTCTACGTCAATAATACCCAGATCGATGTCGTTTGCTTGGCGTTGGGGAAAAAGTCGTAAAAAGGTAGAATCGCTGACGATCAGATTGCCGTCAGCAGAAAAAGAAGAACCGAGCTTAAATAATCCAACTATTTGAATTTGATAATCGTTAGTTTGGACGATCAGCGGATTCTGTTTTTTCAGCAAACTAGGAACGTCCCCAAGCTGAGGAACCAATCCAGCCCTATCAAATAACGCTCGATTCAATAACTTCAGTTTATTCAATTGTCGATTGACTTCTGGTAAGTCAAATGCTGGCTGATTTGGATCGATTCCATAGACGAAAAGTTTACGGCTAGCTCGATTTTCAGTATTTCGCCACGATGCTTGACTCACATATAGCGTCGTCAGGGATTTTACACCGTTAACACCTGCTATTTTATAGAGTTTATTTCTGGAAAAACTTTTGATAGATTGCAAGTTATCAGACAGTTTATTGACTAAAAATAAATCTCCTTTAAGCGTGGTATAGGGAGTAACTTGCGAATCAAATAGTGCATCCCTAACTCCCAGTTGAAAAAACATTAGAAAATCGGCAAAGGCGATTCCTGCTATAGCAACGAACAATCGAGTCTTTTGACGGCTCATTTGCCGCCAAGCAAGTGGGGTTTTACGAAATAATTTATTGAATATAGTCAAGTTGCTTCGCTCCAATTCAAGATTAAAAATTCCAGAAATAAGTAGGTGGACACAATTATTTAGAAGACGCATTTCGACTTCGCTCAATGCTCGGTAAGCTTATTCTAAGAGGGTTGAGCGCAGTCGAAACCCGGCGAGATCGAGTTAGGTTTAATTTAGTCCTTCTACTTAATTCTTAATTTTGCTTGTTCCCTTTTATTGTTTGATATTGTTATTCGGCTGAATGGCAACCTGTACTTGCAAGTTAGTTAAGTTTGCAACTCGTTTGCTATCTTGGGGAGCGAGTGCAATTCTCACTTCAACAACTTTGCGATCGAGGTTTTCTCCAGGTTCGCCGCTAGTGACTTCTTGTTGGATCACCTGTAGTCCAATCAGCCGAACGGTTCCGCGCAACTCTTGGGAGAAGGACTCGCTGGAAATCTTTACTTGTTGACCTTCACGAACTTTGCCAATATCAGTTTGATATATCTCTGCGATCGCTTCCATCGAACTGGTTTGTCCGAGTTCGGCAATGCCTTTCTCACCAACGACTTCTCCGGGTTTGGCCTTAATATCGAGAATCCGACCTGCTATAGGTGCGCGGATATAAACTTCAGCGAGATCGGCTTCAGCTTTTTTGACTGCGGCGATCGCTTTGTTAACCTCGGCCTGGGCTGCTTGCACGTCTACTGGACGTACCTCAGCAATCTTATTTAGGTTGGCCTTAGCTTGCTGGATTTGCTGCCGTAGGGTATCTACACTCTTATTTTGGTTAGCTTTAGCTTCGGTAAGCTGTGCTTGCGCTGTTTCTAGAGCAAGTTGTTTTCGATCTACTTCCACAGCAGAAATCGCGCCGTTTTGGTAAAGCGAGGAATAACGATTATATTCAGTATTGGCAGTATTAACTTCGGCTTGCCAGCGAGAGATAGTGGCTTCTCTAGTAGATATTTCGCCCTTTAACTCTTCTTCCAAGCGATCGATTTCAGCTTTTTGGGCAGCAATCTCTCCAGATTTGGCGCCAGCTTGCACCTTGGCTAACTCTGCTTGGGATACTTTGACTTGTGCTTGCGCTTCCAGTAGAGCATTTTGCAGCCGATCGCGCGAATCCATAATAGCGATCGCTTGACCGGCTTTAACGCCACTGCCACGCTGTACAAGCAATTTGGCTACGCGATCGTTGCTTAAGGTAGCAGGTACGGATACTTTGATAACTTCTGTTGCTGGTTCTATCCGTCCTAAAGCGGTAATTTCCTCAATCTTTGGTTTCGGTTGCACAACTTCAACGGGTTTGCCGATTGGTTTTGATTGAGAAATACCGTAGAAAGCGATAATTCCTGTAAGCGCAGTACCAGCAAAAACGACAGCCAGCGTCCATTGCTTTGAAGGTTTTGAGAGCGATTGTAAATTCATGTCAATACTTCAAATTTCAGCGAGGACTTTGGTAAAATTGTCCTTGGTCATTAGTCATTTGTCCTTTGTTAATACAAATGACTAATGACAAATGACAAATGACATTTCTGATGTTTTGACGGCAAAAGTTAAACTACAAGAGATGTCAGGCTTGCCCAATCTTGAGGCTTTAAGAATACTTCGTACAACTCGGCTTCTGGGGTGTTGGGTTCGGGTTGATAGCCATACTCCCAACGCACTAATGGAGGTAAAGACATCAAAATTGACTCTGTGCGCCCGTTAGTTTGCAGTCCGAAAATCGTGCCGCGATCGTAAACTAAATTGAATTCAACGTAGCGTCCGCGCCGATATAATTGAAAATTACGTTGGCGATCGCTGTACTCCATTGACTGCCGCCGCTTGACAATTGGCGTGTAAGCAGGTAGAAAAGCTTTACCGCAATCTTGTGCGAATGCGAATAATTCTTCCCAATTGCGGGTTTGTGGGATGTCAACGCGATCGCTATTATCTGCGGCTGCTCCTTTGGGATCGGGGCCTCGATAAAGCTGACCTTGACCGTCTTGATAGTCAAAAAAGATGCCGCCAATGCCTCGCATTTCTTGACGATGTTTGAGATAAAAATACTCGTCGCACCAAGGTTTAAACACTGGATAATATTCGGGATGGTGCGCGTCACAAGCCTGTTTTAATGTGTAATGAAAATGAGCCGCATCTTCAGCAAACGGATAGTAAGGCGTTAAATCGATGCCGCCGCCAAACCACCAAACCGGGCCAGCTTCAAAGTAGCGGTAATTGAGATGAACGGTTGGCACATAAGGATTGCGCGGATGCAATACCATTGAAGTGCCGGTGGCATAAAACTGATGTCCATTAGCCTCTGGACGTTGTGCCAAGATTGAAGGTGGCAGGTGAGAACCCCAGACTTCAGAGAAATTAACTCCGCCTTGCTCGAATACTGCACCGTCGCGGATGACGCGCGATCGCCCGCCACCTCCTTCGGGTCGTTCCCATGTATCTTCCTGAAACGTACCTTCGCCATCTAGCTGTTGCAAACCCTGACAAATTTCGTCTTGCAACTGTCGCATGAACTGGCTAACTCTAGCCTTGGCATCAACTGGGGGTAGAGGTTTGGATTGAGTTGTTGGAGCAGTTAAAGTAGTGTTCATGAGCAATACCTGTTTTTCCTATTTCTTAATAGCGAACATTTTTGTTTAGCCTCCTAACTTTTTAGATCCCCCTAAATCCCCCGATAAATTGGGGGACTTTAAGAGACTCTTTGTCCCCCAATTTATCAGGGGGTTGGGGGGATCTAAGACTTTGAAAACACGCCCTAGCCCTTCTTAAAAAGGCTACCGCGTACACAAAAATCTTTTAGAGTTGTTGCGTAACGTAGGGAAGGTTAATTTTTGCAGGT
>NZ_JAVRCD010000070.1:0-21916 GCF_034530895.1 Nostoc sp. DedQUE08 | reverse complement strand
CAATGCATTAAAGTTGCAGGTCGATGCATTAAAGTTGCAGGTCAATGCATTAAAGTTGCAGGTCGATGCATTAAAGTTGCAGGTCAATGCATTAAAGGTGCAGGTCGATGCATTAAAGGTGCAGGTCGATGCATTAAAGGTGCAGGTCAAGAAACTAGGGAAGTTTCTCAAAAATTTACTGCGCTAACACAGGCAAATACTTCCGAATTAATCCGATTATTACTTCTGGCACTTCCAGTTCTGGATTCAACCCAACATCTTCTAGTTCGATAAATGCTTGGATTGCTTGTGGATTTAGATTTGCAAGGCGACGCCCTACATCCGGCCCTGTAAACTTTGCTTGGCTTCCCCAAATAAAGATGGTAGGTGTTGTTAATCTTGGAATGTATTCTGATAGATCGAAGGATGAGTTACCTTGTAAAAATGACAAAGCAGCATACTCAGCATTTGGCTGCTGCGCCGATTGCACAAAAGCTTCTACAATTTGGGGAGAAAGGCGATTGGGTTGAGCAAAAACTCGCTCAAAAAAGTCACGAATGCCAAAGCTGCTGACTTGCCCTGCATAAAGAACGCGATCGAGAATGGGAACACTGGCAATTTGAGCGAAAAAACTATTGCTATAGTATTGCCTAAAGTCTTTAATGCCTGACGGAAGCGTAAGAATGAGTGATTTAAACAGGTCGGGACGTTTGACTGCGGCTCGGATCGCAAATGCTCCAGTTAGGGAAGAAGCAATTATTGTTACAGGGGCTTGGCACGTCTGCTCGATGAACTCAATTAGCATTGTGATGTAGTCGGCTGGAAGATAATTTTGTTCGGGACGATCCGATCGCCCCCAGCCAATCAAGTCGGGTGCTAACACTTTATACTCTGCTGCAAATGCTGGATACACCTTCGACCACGCGTAGGCAGATGCTCCGCCTCCAATACCGTGGAAGAATATCAAAGTTTCGCGTTCGCGCCCCGATGGCGTATCGCCCATTCCATCGGTTGCCCAAAGTTCACCTTGGTTAGTGTAATAAGCCATCTTTCCCAAGCTAGTTAAAACGGAGCGTTGAACAAAACCGAGTGGAATGAACATAATAAATTCCTCCTCTACACGAACGACATGAAATCGAAACTAGAAAGTTTAATTGCCAAGTTTTGCTAACCAACGGGCAGCATCTTTGGCATGATAGGTGAGAATTAAGTCAGCGCCAGCCCGTTTAAAGCCGAGCAGCGTTTCCATGACCACTCGTTCTTCGTCAATCCAACCGTTGAGGGCAGCAGCTTTCACCATCGAGTATTCGCCAGAAACGTTGTAAGCAGCAACGGGTAGATTACTTGCTTCCTTGACGCGCCAGATAATATCCATGTAGGCCAAGGCTGGCTTGACCATTAACATATCTGCACCTTCGCTAATGTCGAGTTCGATTTCTTTTAAAGCTTCACGACCGTTACCAAAGTCCATTTGGTAGGTTCTGCGATCGCCAAATTGCGGTATTGAGTCGGCAGCATCCCGGAAAGGCCCGTAGTAAGCCGAAGCATACTTAGCAGCATAGGACAAAATCGGCGTATCTTGGAAACCAGCTTCATCTAAACCCGAACGAATGGCTTGCACGAAACCATCCATCATTCCTGAAGGTGCAATGATATCTACGCCAGCTTTGACTTGGGAAACTGCCGTTTTTTTCAGCAATTCCAGTGTCGGATCGTTGAGAACGCGCCCAGTTAAATCACCTAATTCCAGATAACCGCAGTGTCCGTGACTGGTGTATTCGCACAGGCAGGTATCGGCAATGACGATTAATTCCGGGACTGCTTGTTTGACGGCAGTAGCGGCTTTTTGAACGATGCCGCAATCGTGCCAAGCCCCCGTAGCGTCTGCATCCTTGTCTTCAGGAATGCCAAATAAAATAATAGCTGGAATGCCGAGGTCGTAGACTTCCTTGGCTTCTTCCACGATTTTATCTACAGAAAGTTGGTAAACTCCGGGCATGGATTTGACTTCGTTGGCGATCGCCTCACCCGGTACGGCAAAAAGAGGGTAGATTAAATCACTGGTTGTCAGGACGTTTTCGCGCACCATCCGCCGCAATTGGGGATGGCTTCTTAGCCGACGCGGGCGATGAATTGGAAACATAGTATTAAAATGAACGATGAAATAGCCAATAGACTTCTTACAAAAGTGGGCTAAAGGGGAAAGCGGCTTACAAAAAATCCTTTCCCTTTAATCGCATTTTTCCCCCTGCCCCCTGCTCCCTGCTCCCTGCTCCCTGCCCCCCTGCGTACACAGCGACAGGATTTGCAACTCCCTAACTGCGCTGGACTGTCTGGAAAATTTCAGTCAAAATCTCTGTAGCTCCCTGTTGCCGCAAGTTATGAGCTAATTGAATACCTAAATTTTCGGCCTCGCTAGCAGTGCCCGTAACCGAATCTTTGACTAGACGTTTGCCATCGACGCTGGCGACTAATCCTGTTAATGTAAGATTATTGTCGTCCAGTTGCGTATTAACACCGATGGGTACTTGGCAACCGCCTTCTAGTTCTCGTAAGAAGGCACGTTCGGCTAAAACGCGATCGCGGGTGGGAATGTGTTCGATTGCTTTGAGTAATGCCAGTACTTGCAAATCGTCAGCGCGGCATTCAATCCCTAACGCTCCCTGTCCGACAGCATAAAGAGAGAGTTCGGTTGGCAGAATTTGATGAATGCGGCCGCTCATTCCCAATCGTTGTAATCCTGCGGCTGCCAAAATCAGCGCATCGTACTCTCCATCATCCAACTTTGCCAAGCGCGTATTTAAGTTGCCGCGCACATCCTTAAAAGTAAAATGGGGGAAGTGATAACGCAATTGTGCGAGGCGGCGCAGGGAAGAAGTGCCGATGACTGTGCCTTCTGGCAGGGTATCGATTTGCTTATCTTTGTACTTTTCATGCACAACTAAAGCATCTGCCGGGTTTTCCCGTTCTGTTACGGCTGCTAACGCTAACCCCTCTGGCAAACAAGTCGGCAAATCTTTGAGAGAGTGAACTGCAAAGTCAATCTCTTGGTTGAGCATTCCCAATTCGAGTTCTTTGGTGAATAATCCTTTATCGCCAATCTTGGCTAATGCCACATCCAAGATGTTATCGCCTTGGGTGGACATGGTGTGGACTTCAAAGGAAATATCAGGAAAGTGCTTTTGGAGTTGTTCTCGAACCCAGTAAGTTTGCACGAGTGCGAGTTGGCTTTTACGAGAACCGATGCGGATGGTGCGAACGGGAGTCGAGATGTTAGATGAAGCGGGTTGAACTGAAGTCATAACTTTTAGTTAAGATCGTTTGACGTGTAGCTGAGTTGTTTGACTGTCTCGAAAAAGAAAGCAACATTCTCTTCGGGAGTGTTCGGTAAAATCCCGTGACCGAGATTGAGGATGTGCTTCTGGTTCCCCGCTTTGCGAATCGTGTCGAGAATGCGATCGCGGATCAGTTCTTTAGTACCAAACAACACGCACGGATCGATATTTCCTTGGACTCCAATATTTGCACCAAGTCGCTGCCGCGCTACTGCCATATCCACAGTCCAGTCCACGCTGACGATATCAACACCCGATTGCGCCATTAACTCTAGAATTCCAGCACTGTTGTTGATATACAAAATCAGGGGCGTGTCGGGGTGCGTTGCTTTAACCTGTTGCACGACTCGTTGCAGGTAAGGTAGAGAAAACGTCTGGAAATCTTCAGGGCTGAGTTGTCCCGCCCAAGAGTCAAATAGTTGCACGACTTGGGCACCAGCATCAATTTGGTAACGGGCGTAAACTGCGATCGCATCTGCCAGTTTCCCTAAAAATTGATGCAGCATCGCAGGTTCGCAAAAAGCCATCTTCTTGATAATGGCATAGTCTTTCGAGCTTTTACCTTCAATTGCATAGGCAGCTAGCGTCCAAGGTGCGCCCACAAAGCCTAAAACCGTAGCTTGAGTGTTCACTTCTTGGCGTAGCGTCCTCAGAATTTGCCGCACGAAGGGTAAAGAAGCTTCGGGATCGAGGGCAGTCAGCGCCTCAATTTGTGCTGGCGTGCGAATTGGCCGCTCGAATATTGGCCCTTTACTTTCTAGAATGTCAAATGAGATACCCATACCAGGCAACGGCGTGAGGATATCGGAAAACATAATCACTCCGTCGGGTTGGAAGGCGCGGAAAGGTTGCAGTGAGATTTCCACGGCTAAGTCAGGGTTTTCGGAGCGATCGCGAAACGAAGGATACTTCTGACGCAAATCTCGATAAACTTTCATGTAGCGACCTGCTTGGCGCATTACCCATACAGGAGGGCGATCGAGTATTTCACCCCGCGCAGCTTGCAGTAACGTATAATTCCCCATCTGTTTCTCCCTGGATTTAATAATTTGAGCTGAAGCTAAGAATTATGGTGTTGCATCAATGCAGAATGAATTGAGATTGTTAGCCAAGGTGCGAAGAAAAATTCATCCCAGAATTCAGCAACACCAAAATTATCTCTGCAATACCATTCAAAACGAACTCTATATTTATTAAGAAACTTCAAGAAATAAATTATCCAATCTTGTGGGGTGGGCATCCTGCCCGCCTTATGGACTGGGCGGGCGAGACGCCCACCCCACAATAAATAATCAGTTCCTTAGTTCTTCAATAAGACAGAAGAAGGTTGGATTAAATTTCCGTTCGAGTTGTTTGATTGGTTCTGATAAGGTTTCATACCCCATCCCATTGCCAAACATTTTTGCCGAAGTTTGCGATAAGCAAGAGATAAGTTATCGCAAGGAACGTGAACTTCGTCTGACAACTTATCGGGGACTGCCGTAGGATATTCAGACTCAACCACTCCCTTATCTTCCATAACAACTTTGTAAGCTGCCCGTTGAAAGATGCCATCAGCCCAAGGGAAAGTTAAAAAACTGCGGAACTGAATTCGCTTGGTAATTGTGGTGCGATCGTCAATAGGAACGTGAACAGTAAAATTAACCAGCTTGCCACGACCGAAGTCAACCACTAAACGCGTGATATTGGGCATATAAAAGCCCAAAGTCACTTTTACATTGGCTTTCAATGGGCGAAAGACAAAGGCGAAAATGTCTTTTGCTTTGGTATAATCTCGAACATTAACTTTGGCGTGACCCTCCCATTCCCCGATATTCAGCTCGTAATCTTCCATTTTTTGCTCTAATGCAAACCCATTCCCGAAAGACTTGGAATGAATAATAGATACGTGAGACATATCCATATCATTCTCTAGCGTGCGGGTGTAGTGAGCGTTGAGTTCGTATTCAAAGAAAATTTTCTGTAGCCTTGGGTCTTCAAATTCTGGCAATGGTGGGATTGGCGGACGTTCTTCTTCTGGTAAATCACCATAAAATAGCCAGATAAAACCGTATTTTTCCTGTATTGGATAGCTATCTACACGAGCATTCTTAGGAATAGGAATTCCGGGTTGATTAGCAGGAATATTAATACATTTCCCATCTGCTTGAAACTTCCAGGCATGATAGGGGCAATGGATACAATCATCTTTTACCCAACCGAGAGATAAGGCAGCACCACGATGGGGACACCGATCTTGGAGAGCTATCAGTTGTCCTTTAGCGTTACGGTAAAAGACTAATTTCTGATTTAATATCCGCACTTGCTTGGGCTTTGTAGTAACGGCGGTGCTGAACTCACAAGCGTACCAGAAGTTTTTTAACATACTTACTTCCTGCTATTGCTATTAAGAATCATGGAGTTTCTTAAGTTACGCTTTGAGCAATAACTTCTTCAACTTTTGCATGGACTTCAATACTTTCAAGTCTCATTTGAGCAACTTTGATATTTTTTGCTGCTATCTCTACGGTGCTAATTGATAGAGAGGATGTTTGGGCAACAACATTAGATTGCACCTCTCCTGTATCTAGATTAAACAACACTTGTAGAACCTGGAGGACAAGACGTTGAGCTTCCAAATCGCGCTGCGTCCGCAGTTGCACCATCGGTTCGTGGAGAATTTTGTTGATAATCCTTTGAGTTAGGGCTTCGACGGCTTCTTGATGTTTTTTAGCAAAATCAGACCCCATACGGGACAAAGCTTTTTCTAACTCTTGTTCGCGAATTTTTTCCATTTTGTCTCGTAAACAGCTAATAATGGAAACAGTTTCTCGCGATCGCAACCAACTTTGAAATGCGTCTAAATCCTCCTGGATTAATGCTTGCGCCTCTATTGCCATTTGCCTACGGCTTTCTTGATTCTGGGCAACGACGGTTTTTAAATCATCAACATTAAACACTTGCATATGAGGCAACTCATTAACGTCGGCATCAACGTTACGAGGCACTGAAATATCAACCAGCATCAAAGGCTGTTCGGGTTTCAATGCAGCTTTGAGTTTGGCTTTATCGAGTAAGGGTTCAACTGAAGCAGTGCTGGTAAAGACCAAATCTGAAGCTGCCACCAATGACATCAATTCAGGGAGCGGATAATATTGCACTCCAGCATCACTAAATTGATTCGCCAATTCCTCAGCTCGTTCAATGGAACGATTGACAATTGAAATTTGAGTTGCGCCTTTAGAGATTAGATGTTGCACCAGTCGCCGAGCCATGTTGCCAGCGCCGACAATTGTCACTCGGCAAGCCGGTAACTTCTCTACTTTGATTTGGGCTAATTCTACTGCCGCAGAGCTAACCGAAACCGCACCCGTACCGATTGATGTCTGCGTTCTAACTCTCTTTGCAGTGGTAACGGCTTGCTTGAACAACTGATTGAGGATGCGTTCGCCCTGATTGTATTGTTGAACCAGTTGGTAAGCGTGTTTGACTTGAGCCAGAATTTGTCCTTCTCCCAACACCAAGCTATCCAAACCGGAAGCAACTTGCATCAAATGCTTAACAGCATCTTGCTGTAGCAGAGTAAACAAGTATTGATGCAAGTCTGGAAAAGGCAGTTTACTGTACTCGCACAGAAACTCCGTGACCTCTTGAGCTGCCCGATCTATTTTGTTTACAACTACGTAGATTTCTAAACGATTACAAGTGCTAAGAATAGCAGCTTCTTCAATGTGAGAGTATTTACACAGTTGAGCGATCGCGTTTTCAATTCGCTCTTCTGGAATACTCAGTTTTTCCCGAATTTCAACCGGAGCTGTTTTGTGACTAAGACCTACAAGTGCGATATTCATGTTTCCTCTTTTGAAGTTTGTCTTCTTCTAGAGCCTCGGTCAAGTAATATGGATGGTGAATCAGAGTCGATTTTAAACAAGATGATTGAGAAGTGACTTATACTGCGATCGCAGATTTAGTAGCAACTTCCTTAACAAGTTGGTTTTTCGGTTGGGCAATCTGTTCGTATTCAAAAAAGCCAGAGTTAAATGTTCCTTTGGGATCGTACTTCCTTTTGATTTCATTAACTTTTGGCCAGTAATCGCCAAATTGGCTTTGCCACTGTTGAATAGTAAAATCTATCCAGCAAGTTAAATATCTTTTTCCACCCATTTCTAAACTCAGATTACTGAGCTTTTTCAATTCAGCCAAGATGGGTTGAACTTGCGATTTCGGAATGCTGGGATAAATCCCAAACCCAATAATTAGTTCTTCCTCTTGCGGTAAACGAAACATCGGCATCTTGTTATTCCGGTTTAACAAGCAAAAACAGCCCATTTGTGCTTTACTAATATCGAGAAAAGAAGGCAACTGTTTGAGAGCCGTTTCGATGTAATTTTTAGCAGATGAGGCTGGAAGAAAAACATCCATCCAAGGGTGAGCGATATCCTTACTATCTACTTGAATCATCGGTTCGATGAATTTTTCAAATCCCAAGTCTTCAGTATGGATATGACGGTAAAAATTTAAGCCAGCAAGGATTTCTTTATCATCAATAGCATCAATAGAATTTGCTTCAACAGTAATCCGCAACGTGTAAAACCATTGAATCAAAGGTTGCATTATCCCTGTAGCTCTGGATACTCCTTGCAAACAGGGAACTGGGAAAGATACAAGATGATCGACTCTTTGTTCGCTGACTAAAACCCGTTTGTCATCTAAAAGAGCATCTAGATTGTCATAAAACAATAAATAGGTGCGGGTTTGGGAAGGGTAAACTTTGAGTTTGTGCTGAACTTGGGTAATAATTCCAAATTGACCGTAACCGCAAAGTACGTGATTAAAAAGTTCGCTGTTTTTTTCAGGCGTACACCAGAGAATCTCGCCTTCTGCTGTTACCACTTCTAAACCAAGACAATTATCAGCTTGATTTCCGTAACGAAAAGAGGCTGCACCTATACCACCCGCAGAATGAGTTCCTCCTAAAGAAACACCAAAATAATTGGTTAATACGGGAGGAACTAAACCATCAGGAATACAAGCATCGATTACTTGATTCCAAGAAGTTCCCGCATCAGCTTTAAACCAAAGTTGGTCTTTTTGGATATCTCGAATTTTATCGAGATTCCTCATATTTAAAACGATTCCATCTTGGTTTAAAGACTGACCGCCTAACGAATGTCCCGCAGCGCGTGAAGAAACTACTAATCCTTGTTGAGCAGCATATTTAACAGTTTGGGCAATATCGTTAGCGTTTTGAGGAGTAACAACAACTTGGGGAGACTTTTGGAATATACCACCAAAATCTTGAGAAACTTCTGTCAAAATTTCTGAAGCGTTGCTGACTTCACCTGCAATCAAATGCTTCAGGTCTTGAATGATGCCATTCATAAAAGTTACGATCCTTTAGAAAGAGACGTTTTTAAAAGGTTCATCCCAATCTGCAAGATTTTAGGAGTCAAGCGAATCAAATCGAGAATATGAGAGAACAAACTGGGTGATTTTTGTGGCTTTACTTCTAACCCTTTGGCAGGTCTTTCATACTTGAACATACAAACACAATCACCATCTGCCTGCTTGCTAATAATTGCGGCTTTCATCCCAGGAAATGCTCTCCTGGTTGCTTCTTGTTCCATCTCGCAAATAACTCGGCAAGGACTTTCAAGCCCATATTCTTTGGCAATTGCAAGAACCGGACAAACTCGTTGAATTTCTAGTGCAGCATCTTTTCCTGCTTGGGAAATATCTACAACTTGCATTTTGAAGCCCATGATCCGAAAGATCGGAATTGCATCGGTAAAGCCTTTGGCTATGGTGGTATTGTCAATGAAAGCACCCATGAACGCCTTTTGATGAGCGGGGTAAGCTAACATCATTTGTTCAAAAGCTGCATCTTCTCCAATTTCATCTGCCAGCTTTTTGTAGGCTGCAAATCGATTCCTAAACATACTCACTGCTTTGGAGGAATCCATTTGCATCACATCGTTCATGGTAATGTCGCCAATACCTATAACGTTGTCCATTGACACTTCTCCGTATTTTTTTACTAATTTGAATGACCTGGAAAAATGAGGTAATCAACGGCCGATCGCTGCTAGATTAGAGATAGCGATCGCCATAAACTCTTTTACTCTTAGATTTCTACGATTGACAACATAAATAACAGTTTATCAATCCAACCTTTGATCCCATTCTCAATCAGTTTAGTTGTCCAGTTCTCAACCAACTGTCTACTAGAGATTTTTTAATTATGGAGTTTATTCTCTTTACTAATTCAGAACTAGCATGTCCTTGGTGATTCAGTACTAGCATGAAATGAACTCCATAAGTATAGTAAAATCAGCGTCAACGTTAGGTATCTGCTAACAAACATACACAGAAATACAATGTCAACTTCCCGCAATTGCTTGATTGAGAAATAACTCAACCATTGAACTTGTAAAAAATTGCTAATTTCAGTTTTGAAGTTGGCAAATTCAGTTGAATTAGACCAGCGAACTGATTTGTGAATTTTTAGCCAAATACTTGTCGGCAATTTTTCCATAAACACCTTGTTACTTCCTGTTTAGAGGCTATCTCTAAAGAAATGTGAAGAGTAAAATTTAGGCGCTTCTCATACCATTTCACTCAATTATTGATAAGTAAAAGGCAGGAGTTAGAAGGTAAAATCCTCAACAGTAAAAGGTTTCACTGGATTGGATTTTACATTTAATTATGTCCGTTTACTTACAAATTACTTTTCTTACTTTCCCTGCGCCTGCTCAAGAAGAATGTCATTTCTATCAATCTTCAGGTGAAACGGTATTAGGATTTGGGTAGCCAACATTTTTTATCGGCTGCTGTTTTCAAATCTGCTGTTGACCGCCTTTACACCCACTGTTGGGGATTTCTCAGTACCTCTAGAAGCTTTGCTTCTTCGCTATCAGCAATGGGTTGGTCGTTATAGTTCCAAAACGCTTCTCCAGGCATACAATTGAGGACGCTTTGCGTACTTACAATCCCACTTGTTAGTCCGAATCGAACACCTCTATCATGCAGGAGAATAAATTCGGCATAACGTCCGCGTCTGATGCGCTGCCAATATTTTTGCTCTTCCGTAAACTCCATATCTTTACGTTGTTTGACAATAGGAAAATAGGCAGGGATGAAAGCTTCAGAACAAGTTTTTACAAAGGAAAATAAAGTTTCGGCATCGGAATGTTGTAAATTGTCAAAGAAAATTCCACCTATACCTCTACACTCACTGCGATGAGGAAGATAAAAGTATTCATCACACCACTTTTTCAAGCGTGGATAGAGTTCTGCATCGTGCTGGTCACAAGCTGCTTTATGTACTTGATGGAAATGAACTGCGTCTTCTTCAAATAAGTAAATTGGTGTTAAATCACCTCCACCGCCAAACCACCAAGAACCAGGTTCAGTACCATCACCCAATTGGAAGTACCGATAGTTAACGTGTGCTGTCGGCACCATTGGATTATATGCATTAATCACAACACTGGTACTCGTAGCGAAGAAAGAAGTACCTTTTTCATCTGGTGCTATAGTTGTTGGGTCAGCCATTACAACATCCGATCCTCGAAAGGTGACACCAGGAGGTAACTCACCCTTCATTGATACGTAGTTGATACCTACTTTTTCAAATACATTGCCGTTCCGCAGCGACTTGTCTATATAGATAGCACCGTTACTGTTTTCACCTTGTACCCATTGCCCTATTTCATCTCTTGTCCAGTGTTGTTCGTGAAGTTTACTTCCATCTATTTCCTCAATAGCTTCGCAAACATTCTTGAACATATCTAACAAAAAACTTTCAACTCTATTACTAATTGGTGGTTGCTTGACTGCTGGGTTTTCAAGAATTTGAACCATGACAGATGACCTCATTGTGACTAAATAATTATTTCCGAAGAAATTTTGGAATTTATAAAAATTGGCAGTTACTTCTCAAGTTTTCAGCTTGGAGTTTCATTGATTAAGTATGTTTGCTTCGTAGCAAAAATCTGGAAATAAAAGAGCTAGCTTTTCGCGTTAATTACTTTTAGTTTTCGCATTAGCTAAATCTTTTCGTAATCTATCTTTTTCCGTTAGCCAGATTTTTACTAGTGAAGATATAGAATTTTAGGAAAATTATAAAAAAATTATTAAGAAGTAATTGCCTAGCTTGCAGAAGAAAAACAGGATAACTTCAATAACCGTAACTAGTCACACTTAAAATCAATTGTTTGGTAAAATTTTAACTTAACTAAACAATAAGTTATTTTTAGTTAATTTTTAACTTTAACATAATCAATATCTCATTCTTTAGATAGAAGACAAAATATTATTACCGATGATTTACGCTTGTACTAATTTTTCCGCTTTTTCAATATTTAGGAAATTCCAGAAAATAAAATATACAATTTGCTAGAATAATAATCATTTAAACAGGCGATATACACTGTATTTTTGGTAAATAGACCTGCCTTGAAAATAGAGACTGGGGACTAGGAAAGTAATTAGTTAAAATTATTCAATATAAAAATAGCTCCTGGAACAAACATACCGTAAGGAGTCATGCTTATTTTTGGGTAAAATCATGATCGTCATTTGCCGTTAGCACTCGATTTTTACCATCACGAGTAAATGAGCAAATATTAACTTAAATGTAAAATATCTGGTTTATCTAAAGCTTATTTTATTGATATACAATAGTTATTTGCTCAAAAGCTACGTCATTTTCGGGTATTCTTTTGAGGTTGTATTTTGGCAGTTTTCTTGAGGCAATATCCTAAATCATTTAACTTGACACGAATTGTTTCCGAAGTTGGTAATTCTCTATCATTATAACCAAACCTATCAATTAATTGATGTCTCACTTCAGCCGCAGAAAGACGTGTATACATTCTTTCGCCTTTAAAGTCTGGGTCTACTTGCCTTTGCGAATCGACAATTTTTTTGATATCTTCTAAAAGATTTGGGAGTTTTGCTTCTGCTTTACTACGTCCTCTACTTCGATAGTTATCCACGCAAGTAATACTAGTAGTTAATTCTTTAATTCCTTTACTAATAGTTACGCGATTCCATCCTAACTCTCGCTCCGCTAGAGACTGTCCTCCGTGTCCTAATGCCACTACTGTTTGTGCTATAAATTTACGTTTTTCTGCACCTTTTAATTGTTGTGCGGTTTCCTTCAATAACTTTTTTAGTGAATCCGTTAATTGTATTGGCATCTCTGTTCACCCAAAAATCCAATCATTATTGAATTTACTACAAAAAGGGAGGGAGAGACTGCGATCGCCAATCTCTCCCTCTTTTTTCAGAATGATTATTATCTTTGTATATTTTATTTTCTGGAAGTTACAGAAAAATACCTGTAGTGTTGTCACTACTAAATAACTTTTTTCTTAACTTCACTAGTCTTTACTGGCGAAATTTTTTAGAAAACTTACCCTAGATCACAAAGGACTTTTGAACTTTCGTTTTCGTAACCTGGATGTATAAGGAGGAGCAAGAGGCATATACGGTGATTAAAGGTAGTATGCCGAAAGCGCTTAAGTTTCGGTTTAAAGCGCTCTGTGCACAATATGGATTAAAGATGAGTGAAGTCTTGGAAGTATTAATCAGCGAATGGGTAAAGGCTGATGGCCCAACTTCTTCTTTCATGACTAACACCTTAGATGAAGACCGAGACAATATCACGCATATCAAGGCATACATTCCCTCCTCCCTGAAGATACAATTTAAAGTTCTTTGTGCTCAAAGAGAGGTTATGCAACGCTTTATCCTCTACAACCTTATCCGTGAATGGGTAGAAACAACCCATGAAAGAAACTTGCCATGAATCTATTATTCCGTTCAACTAACATCGACAAACCTAACAAAAGTAAGGAATTAAGTCTAAAGAGCAGTAATCCCTTTATCCAACTGATATTTAACAGGGACACTATATCTGAGACTCGCAAGCTTCTAGATAGAGCTATAGTATCTGCTGCCAAAGATACATTACCAAACTGCAAGCCACCTGCCTTAACTCCCTCCCATTGGATCTGGCAACTTGCCGCTTCCTACCATTTAACTCACTCTACTGGGCTATTAATGGAAGAAGCAGCTCGGCGCTTTGCTAGATTGGGACGCTGGAGTTTAGCACAATGGGCAGCAGAAAAAGCTCGTGAAGAACAAGGTCACGATCGCCTCGCCTTGCTTGATATTCAGTCGATGGGATATGATGCAGAAGCTGTAGTAAAAACACTCCTCCCTCCGAGTGCTATGGCTTTGCTGAGTTTCTTCACTCAGAGCGTACAAGCAGCAGATCCAATTAGTTGTGTTGGGTATTGCTATACGATGGAACGTCTAGCAATGAATATCAAAGCAGAGCATATCCAACTGGTGGAAGCGATACTACCACCTAATACCTATGCTACTCGCTGTCTGCGAATGCACAGTTGTTTAGGTAGTGACGTAAAGCATGTGGAGGAGACAGTTCAAATAGTGGCAGCACTAACTTCAGAGGAGCGCACTAACATAACTGTAGCCTGCTATAAAACTGCACTGTTGTACTTCAACTCGCTTAAGGAGAAGTATATATCAGAAGTGGAATTACAGCAGATATTGAATCAGTTCAAGTTAGACGCTTGTAGTAAGAATAATTCTATTCCTGAATACATTTGCTAATGCAAATATCGCTAAACAATGATTAATTTGTTGGCGTTGCAGAGAAAGCAGGATGATTTAGTATAAAATCTCTTTGCCTGCTTCCCCTGTACAAGAACTGCTTGCCAGAATTTATCCACTTGTTGTGGAACGCCAATTTGTTTAACCAATTCTTAATCGCATACTTCAAACAACCTGAGGAAAATACAATGAACGTCGCAATCACAAGCATTGGACAGCAACTTTTCAGCTGGAAATCTTTCGGTTACTTCTTGAAGCACAACTTCAAGACTTGGTTTCAAATTCAGAATGACGACGAAATTGAATTGGAAGACTTTTTGAGAGATCAATTCGACCAAGGACTATTTTTTAACATTCCTTCCTCTTTCTAAGCTCTCGTGAGGTTTAAGATAAAGCGTATTTTGTCAATCAGTCAAAATACTCTCTAGCCCTCAGTCGAGTGAAAATAGCGATCGCTTGGGCGCGGGCATTCCGCGCCATCACTCAATTATTAAAGCAAATAATATATAAGTTTTTCATCTTATTTAGATGATTATCTAATTTCAGATCGTCACCTAAATAATTACTAGATGTTAACGCACTATTTACAGTTTTTTAACCTCTCTTTATACAACCATAGCTATATTGCGATTGGTAAGTTTTACTGAATTTCTGTAACTTTAACAGAGACAATTGTAGTTTGTTTAAACAAATAAATAGTAACAAATGAAGAAGTCTGATTTTCTCAGGGCTATTCTACCTATTGCTGTACCAACAGCAATATCTTTCACTCTGCTTAATTATCTACAAAAGCCACTAACAGCCCAACCCTCAAGCGTTCATCTAAGAATGGGCAATCCTAGTAATGCTGGCAGTAGTTACAGTAATCTTTTGTTGAGCAAATCTCAATACGCAGTTTCTTACAATTGCTATAGAGGGACACCAAATTGGGTAAGTTGGCAGCTAAACACATCATGGCTAGGAAGCGCACCTCGCCAAGATGATTTTCGTGCAGATACTACATTACCTTCAAGCTGCTACCGAGTCACTTCTTCCGATTACACTGGTAGCGGTTTTGATAGGGGACACATGACTGCTTCAGCAGATAGGACAAATACAATTACCGATAACTCTGCTACTTTTTTAATGACGAATATAATTCCTCAGTCACCTGATAATAATCAGGGGCCTTGGGCTGCACTAGAAAACTATTCTAGAGACTTAGTAAACCAGGGGAAAGAACTCTATATTATTTCAGGCTCCTATGGCACTGGTGGAACTGGGTCGAATGGAACAAAAAACACAATTGCTAATGGTAACGTTACAGTTCCGACCAGAACATGGAAGGTTATTGTAGTATTAAATTCATCAAATTCTGATGCTAGCAGTGTCACTAATAACACAAGAGTAATTGCAGTGAATATGCCTAATTCACAGGGAATTAGAAATAATAATTGGACAAACTACAGAGTTAGTGTTGATTCCATTGAAACAAACACTGGTTACAATTTGCTTTCTAATGTTTCTTCGTCTGTTCAAAGTGTAATTGAGTCTAGAGTTGACAATTTGTAAGGATATTTATTTCACTTAAAACTTAAAGCCTATCTGTAAATTATAGATAGGCTGATGTTTGATTCCTTAAGTTTCTACAACTTTTGTCGAAATTCCGCCTAAATCTTTATCTGAAGTTTTACCAACAATATAGACATCAATACTTATCGTACCTATGCGATAAACCTTGATATTAGTGAGGCGATCCCTTAATTTTTTGACAAGTGATTTAAACTTTTGCACATTTTGTCGTTGTATTTCATCGTGCCATTCTTTTTCTTGGGCACAGTTCCTAAAAAAATAATCTAGTTCTACTTCTTCAACTGATGTTTCTTGAGGATGTCCTGTTAACTGGAGAAGTTTTTGATTTGTCAAAGGTTCTTGCGCTTGATTAGACCACAAAAAAGCTTCAAAAGGATACTCTGATTCACTTATCATTAACAAACCATCAGAGGCTTGTTTAAGTTTTTCTGTAATGTCGTTAGTCATAAAGATATAAAATCACTCAAATACTACTGTTCTATTACCATATACTAATACACGATTTTGTAAATGCGATCGCACCGCTCTTGCTAATACAATTCTCTCCAAATCTTTGCCTTTTCTCACCAAATCATCAACTTCATCACGGTGACTAACTCGCACCACATCTTGTTCAATAATTGGGCCTGCATCTAAATCAGCAGTAGCATAATGAGCAGTTGCACCAATAATTTTCACACCACGTTCAAAAGCTCGATGATAAGGATTAGCTCCGATAAAAGCTGGTAAAAATGAGTGATGTATATTAATAATTTGTGGGAATTGATTAATAAAATTTGCACTAACAATCTGCATATATTTCGCCAATACAACTAAATCTATTTTGTACTGGCGTAATAATTCTAGTTGTTGGATTTCTTGTTCTAATTTATTATCTTTAGTGATGGGAATGTGTTGGAAGTCAATATTAAATTGTTCTACCACTACTTTTAAATTAGAATGGTTACTAATAATTAAAGGAATTTCAGCAACAAATTCTTTAGCGCGTTGTCGCCAAATTAAATCAAATAGACAATGGTCTTGCCGACTTACCCAAATAGCGATGCGTGGTACTGTATCAGAAAAACGTAATTCCCATTTAGCACCTAAAGGTTGTGCGATCGCATTAAATGCCGGGGCAATAAATTCTCGCGGTAAATTGAACCCATCTAACTGCCATTCAATCCGGGTGAGGAATAACCCAGCAGCAAAATCTGTATGCTGATCTGCATGAATAATATTACCACCGTTAGAATAGATGAAATTGGCAAATTTAGCCACCAGTCCTCTTCGATCGGGGCAGGAAATCAGCAATGTTGCTGTCGGATTTGTCATGGTAACTTAGAAAAACTAGTGAGATTTGAAGTAGAGTAGCACAGATGTGCTAACCCATTGTGCGTTACCGAAACATACCACAGAAACCGTAATTGCTTATTTACTATTTGTCGGAGTTGGTAAAGGGGTGCTGAGTCCAGGTAGCTTCTGACTATTATCTACAGGTTGTTTCCACTCTGATAGTTCTCGATTTACGGCATTTCCAAAATCTGTAGATACTAACAGCACATTTATGTTTCCATCGGGTTTAGCAGTAGGATCGGCTTGAGCATACAATAAACGACCGTTAAAGTTAGATTTACCCAAACTCAACTGATGGCTTTGCCGGTTTTTCAGGGTGATATTAATAGTTGCTTGGGGTGGATCTAGGGCGAATTCTTTAAGCTCTTTTGCTGGAGTTGAGAGAGTGCGATCGCTATTACCTTTGACCAATAAATCCATTAAATAAGAAACAATAGCATCATTTGCTGGGCCCGATATGGGAGATTTGATTAACCACTTGGGCTTACTAGAAGATTCAGGGTTCCGTTCCAGATTCAGGGTGAGTTTTTTTGTCTTGACTGTTAAAGACTGCACATCATCTTCTCCAAAAGAGAAAATTTTCTGCTTTTGCTCTTTGATTTCTTCTTGTACAGTTGCACGTCGAATTTCATGGAAGTAAACAAAACCACCTAAACCCAACGCTAGCAGTATCAAAATTAAAGTTGTTCGTGGCAATTTCATTTTTTAGTCATTTGTCATTTGTCATTAGACGCGATTAATCGCGTCTCTACTCTTCTTAACTCTTGTACAGACGCGATTAATCGCGTCTCCTAACTCACTTAATTACCGTCGTTTCCACCAAATAATAACTGCGATCGCAAATCCAATTAAAGGTAAAACTAACAGAGATGACAATATTAAAAGATTAGCTTGTGTGGTTGTCAGGGTTATCCGCCGATTTTTCGGTTCTTTGGGACGAATGGAAAGGGGTTGCCGATCTTGTTGACTCAGCCAAGTAACTGAGTTGAGGAATACATCTCCATTTAATTGCTGTTGAAACAAACCATCGGTGGCAAAATCGGAATTTCCTAAAACTACTAACCGTGACTCGGTAGCTGTTTGAGATGAGGCAGCAGGGGAAGGAGGGGAAGGAGGGGCAGGGGAGGCAGGGGGAGTAGGGGGAGCAGGGGAGGTAGGGGAGGTAGGGGGAGTGGGGGAAGCCTTGCTTTGAGTGGTTGGTGATGGTAAGGCTTGCGGAGTCTTGGGGGAAGGGGAAGGAGTCGGGCTAGTCTTGCTTTGAGTGGTTGGTGATGGTAGAGGTGAAGGTGTGGGTGAAACTTGGGGAGTGGAAGCAGATTTGGGTGTTTGTTTTCTTGTTAAAGCAACGCCCAAGGTTAAAGGGCCTTTCAGGTCTTTATCTGCATTAAACTCCAATTTTTCGCTTTGGAGGTCGCTTTCTGCCCAACTGCTGGGGTAGGGTTTGGTTCGTAGCAGTGGAGTAGCCTGAACACCAGGCACAGAGGTAATTTCCAGCGGTCGGGCAATCGGATAAAAAGAATTGCCGTTACCGAAATCTTTGGTAATTGGATGTTGTCCATATTCTGTGACTAAGGGCGCAGCAGGGCCAAGTCCCACAACGCTTTCGCCAGAGACATCGACTGCTAAACGATTATCCAGACGAACACCCCACTCTTGTAACAAGCTGTTAAGTTTGGGATCGGTATTAGGATCGATCATCAGCAGTAAATTACCACCGCGATTAAGGTAGTCTTGCAAAGCTTTGACTTCACCCTCAAACAGTCCTCGTTTGGGGCCAGCTACTATTACGACAGCCGCATCTTGAGGAACTTTGGAAGTTTCTCCTAAATTCAGAGGTGATGTTGTGAAATTTTTATCGCCTAATCCCTGAACTGCTTGTGATATTGCATCTTTACCAGGTGAAAGTTGGCGTTCGCCATGACCTTGCAGTAAGTAAACTTTAGCTGTGGTTGAATTTGTTAGTTGTTGCAGGCGACTAGTTAATCTAATTTCTGACAAGCGCTCATTTTCATTTATTGTTTGTACTAATTGCCGTTTATCCCCAGATTCTAAATAAACTTCTCCATAATCTTTGACGCCAAACTTTTCTGCAAGTCCTGGTCTAGCTTGGGGGTCGATATACTCGTATTTAAATTTTGAGCTTTGGCGTTGATAATTTTCTAGTAGTTCTCGGTCTTGGGGATTTTGGTTAATATCAAATACCCATACTTTAACTGGCTGTGGTAAAACTCTTACTAATTCACGTGACTGGGGTGCGAGGGTAAATAATTGAGCCTCTGTTAAGTCTGCCCGCAAGTGATAGCGAGTTCCCAAAAAGTTAATCAATCCCAAAATTGCTAATATTGCCAGAGTTGCCACTAGGGCATTAGTCCCAGCTTGGGTAGAACGACGATTCCACCAGTTACTCTGGTAACTTTGCCATATTATCCCCAACCCACTGATGACAATTCCTGCAATCAGAAATACTAATGGAATTAATCCCCACTGTTCAGAGATTAACCCAGCTGTTAAGCCGACAGTAATTAGGAATGGGCCTAACCAAAACAGATATTTCCACAGTTTCTTTTTTGCAACTATCTTCATATTATTAGACTGAAGTGAGGAATTAAAAGTTAGGAGTTAGGAGTTAGGAGTTAGGAGTTATTGAGTCTCTGAAACTATTATTCCTTTGTTTCCTTCTCTAGGAGATGCTGCGCAGATACCTCCTTTTCAGTTGGTTTTTTCATTACTTTGCTTAAGTCCTGATGACTTTAACTCCTCACTCCTAACTTTTAACTCATAACTTATATAACTATTGCCTTTGAAAACGCAGTGCATCAATTGATTGAGCTGTAAGAAATATGCCCAAAAAAATGTAACTGGCAAATAAAATTAAAGCGCTAGTATCAAAAATGCCTTGGATTAATGTGTTGTAATGTTTCAGCAACGATAGATAACCTAAAGCTTCACCTACGGGGCCAGGGACAATTTTGGCGATTAAATCAATCAATAACAATAATAAGATTACTGCAAAGGTAAGAACGGCAGACAAAATTGTGCTGTCTGTTAATGAAGAAATAAACATTCCTACAGATAAAATTGCTGCTGCTAGTAAGATTAATCCAATATGACCCAGTAAGGGAATTGAGGGCGTCATTGGTGGATTTGAGCCGCTGATGGCGATCGCTTCCAACACTAGCATGGGTGCAACCATTGTGATAAAAAATGTTATCACGCCTAATAATTTACCTACAGCTACCGCCCAATTGGTGATTGGTGAGGTGGCTAAAAGTTCTAAAGTACCGCGCTTCCGTTCTTCGGCATAGAGTCCCATCGAAAGTATGGGCAGAATAAACAACAATAGCCATCCCATACGATCCAAAAATGCCCGAACAAATTCGTAGGGGACATCTATCGGTGGTACTGGTACTCCCAGTTGTTGCCCTTGTGCATCTATTGCCGCAACTCCTACCAAAATGCCGTCTGGGCCTAGCAAAATCATCACGAAGAATAACCCGGCGATGAACCAAAATATGCCTGCGATCGCATAAGCTAAGGGCGATACAAAATAACTCTGTAACTCTCGGCGATAAATGGCAATAATATTACTCAGCACTATACCCATTTACGCTGCCTCTCCTTCTTTGTCTGCTGCTAAGTCTACCTCAGGATCGAAATTTTTTTCTTCTGTGGTTAGTTGCAAGAATACGTCTTCTAAGGTAGCGTTAACCCGCCGCAATTCATGTAAACCAAATCCGGCACGCACTAATGTGGTAGCAATATCGCGTCCTGGTTCTTTTCCTGGTTGCGATATCACCCGCAGGTAAGCGCGATTTGACTGGGGTTGATGACCTCCGGCTATAGGAATTGATTCTATTAGGCTCACACCCGCGACTTTTTGCAATACCTGTTTCGCTAGGGCGGCTTCTCCTTCTATTTCCAATTCATAACCAGAACCACCTGTCAACTGAGTCATCAGATTTTCTGGTGTATTAGTTGCCACCACCTTACCGCGATTGATGATGGCGACGCGGCTACAAGTCATACTCACTTCTGGCAGAATGTGCGTGGAAAGAATAATTGTGTGAGTACCAGCGAGGCTTTTGATTAAATTCCGCACCTCAATTATTTGTCGGGGATCGAGTCCGACGGTGGGTTCATCCAAAATGATCGCTGGGGGATCGTGGACGATCGCTTGAGCAATTCCGACACGTTGGCGGTATCCTTTAGAGAGTTTGCGAATAATCGTTCGCCTCTTATCTTCTAAGTTGCAGCGTTCGATGGCGGCTGTCACCTTGTTGGGGCGATCGCCTGCTGAAACTCCCTTAATTTGGGCGACAAAATGCAAAAATCCCTCCACCGTCATGTCTGGATATAACGGCGGTGTTTCGGGTAAATAACCAATGCGTTGGCGCACAGCCAAGGAATTTTCATGGACATCATAACCAGCAATCCGGGCATTTCCATTGGTTGCCGGTAAATAACCAGCCAGAATCCGCATGGTTGTGGTTTTTCCAGCGCCATTGGGGCCCAACAGCCCTAAAATTTCCCCAGGCTCGACGCTAAAGGTGACATCGGTAATCGCTGGGGTAGAGCCGTATATTTTACTCAGATGTTCAACTTCAATCATCCGTATAGTGGCGATCGCAAATTATAGAATACCCAATCATCTTAAATCGCAATATTGAGTATGGGGGACTGGCACAAAGATTGGCTGACAATGGGTAAAGTTCCTGAAAAACCTCTTTAGGGACTTCCAAATAAAAAAACATCCCAAATTTTATTGTGGCATGGGTGTCCTCACTGGTTCCATAGTCGAGTTAACTAAGCAGGTATCCTGAAAGAAACTATTTCTCATTTCTCTTTTGAGCGCAGACAAGGGCGAGATTAGCCAGCCACTTGAACGCCGATTTATTCACCAGCTTGCAAATCGTTGGTGCATCTGTTAGTCATATTTCTTAGCAGCTAATCGGTATTGTTTGGGATGAAAATGTGGCGGATTAACTAAAATTTTGCCAAGGAAATTATAAGGTATGAGGTATAGCAATCTGATTTGATTTCTGAATTAATCGTAGGGACTAGGGACTGGGGAC